>NZ_VJOT01000037.1 GCF_011087585.1 Neochlamydia sp. AcF84 | reverse complement strand
CGCCCACATTCCCATAACTAACCTCATCTAATGGTTTACGAAAAAAAATTTCTTTTTTAGTTTATCACAGAGGGAATTTTTTTCAGCGGGAATTGCTGATAATTTGGCTCTTCCATGGTGTATGTGACGTGTTTAAAGGTTTAATACGCTTTAAAAAAACTAAGACCGCATACCTAACCCTCTGAAATTTGTCTCTCTACTTAATGAGAGGAATTGTATAAAGTACGGGATTACATAAGAAGTAGCTTGAAAGCGTATAACTAATACTTAAAGTAGTTAAACAAAATAGCGTTTATAACATCCTACCGTTTGCATATGAAAAAAGTAAGTGAGTATATGCTAAATCGCTCGCATTAACTAAGAGTCAAGTGTGAGATCCTTGCCACACTTCTTATTGAATAGGAATTAAATTTTGTTTAAGTAAATGGTTCCCCTTAAAATTTACTTATAAAGGTTGTTTTTTAGAATTTTTATCTCTTCTTGTAGAGCTTTAATTATTTTTATGTATTTTTCTATATGGTTGAGAAAAACGCTATTACGGTTATGAATCTCGATAGGCTGGGCTGGTAGCCCTCCATACTTACCAGAAGTAGGAAGGGATTTGGTCACCCCTGTACGCCCGGCTAGCATCACTTCATCGGCAATTTTAAGATGTCCGGCTACTGCTACTTGACCTCCCATCACGACATGACGGCCAGTTTTAGTGGAACCGGCAATTCCTGTCTGAGCAACAATAATATTATGAGCCCCTATCGTGACATTGTGGCCAATTTGCACAAGATTATCTATTTTAGAGCCTTTTTTAATGTAAGTGGTTTCAAAGCGTGATCGATCGATGGTAGTATTGGCTCCAATTTCTACCTCATCTTCTATTTCCACTTTACCTAATTGTTGCAATTTAATGTGTTCACCAGCTTTGTTGGTAATATAGCCGAAACCACAAGCTCCTATCACAGCACCTGGTTGTAGAATAACTTTGTCTCCTAGGGAACAGCGTTCACGGATTACAACTTTAGGATGGATAAGGCAATCCTTTCCTATAGTAACATAGGGGCCTATGTATGCTCCTGCGCCAATAAAGGTGTTGTCATCTATTCTAGCTTCTTTATCTATAACAGCATGGGGACCAATTTTTACATTAGCGCCAATTTGGCACGTTTCGTGAATGACCGCTGTCGGATGAATTCCTGTAAAACCTGTAAGCTCTCCTTTTTCTTTAAAAAAAGCATCGATTAATTGTTGAAATGCTAAAGAAGGATTTTCATTAATCAAAAAGTTACGATCATCTGCCAAAGGAGTATGTGAATTAACAAATATCACGCCTGCATGCGATGTTTGCATCGCTTGCTCATAGCGGGGATTTTCTAGAAAAGAGGCCTCTTTGGCACTTGCTCTTTCTAGATCGGCAACCCCTTCAATTTCATAATCGGGATTGCCTATCAGTTTTGATTGTGTCATCGCTGCTATATGGGCCAGCTTGAAGGTTTTTAAGGAATTCATCGATTTCTCTTATGACTTTATTGATTGGATCCTGCGGGTGTCTTTGGCTCTTTAGCTTCTTTATCAAAAAGCTCATCCATCACACTCACAATATCATCAGAAATATCTAATTCCTTATCATAATAGTAAGCTCCCTCTTCGTTCATCACCATATGGTAGCCATACTTTTTAGCAACAGTTTCGGATGCTTGAGTAATCACATCAGCGAGCTTATCCAATATTTTATAATTAGCTTGTTGTATTGCTTGATAATATTGCGACTGCTGTTGGCTTGCTTCTTGGCTTAAGGTTCTAAATTTACGCTTAAGTTCGGTTTCTGCTTCAGGGGAGAGGCTGTCAAGATAGTCAGGATCATTAAGCTTATCGGCCATCTCATTCAATGTTTTTTCTTTTTCGCCTAGCATGGTTTCCATTTGCTTTTTGAGCGCTTCGAAGTTGGCTTGTTCTTGTTTGCCTAGTTTAGATTTCTCTACGCAAGTCTTAAAGTTCACCAGGCGCATTTTAATTCCTTGATCAGCTTTAACTGTAGAGGCTTCTACTGCCGCTGGACATAGGGCCACTAAAGCGAAACTTACGCTGGCTGCTTGCAGGATTGTTTTAGATAATTTTTTCATTAAATTTTCTCCTTGTTTTAATAAATCTTAAAGACGCCCGCCCACGCTGATGAAGAAGCTTTTAACCTCTCCGCGTGTTTTAGGATTGATAGGAATTCCATAACCCATCGTAAGAGGGGGAATGCTTTCGACTATTTTAAAACGTATGCCTAAGCCAACCGATGTACTAATACGTGCTTTTTTTAATCCAAAATCAAAAGTGGCAAAGGAAAGATGACCGGCATCACAGAAAATAAAACCTTCCAGGTTTTTCATGAACCGCCGAGAAGCTTCTATCGAATAAATTTCCATGGACATCCCACCCCGTGGATCTCCTTCAATGAAACGTGGGCCCAGTTTATAAGGACGATAGCCTCTTATCATATTATCGCCACCTAAAAACAACCGCTCGTCAAGAGGCATTTTTTTAGCAGTCGTCCCTCCAAATGGATAAAGGAAGCGGAAATCCATGCGTATTTTTAAAACACTACGCCTATCTAATTTGTGAAACCAGCTGTTAGTGTAGGCAGCGCCAAAGAAACGATAGTTACCGCCCAATCCAGCTATCTCCAATTCTAATCGGGATTTAAATCCTTGGGTGGGCTTGGCTGGGTGATCAGTAGAATCATAAGACCATGTTAATCCGGTGGCTGAAACCATCCCATCATTATGTGATTCTTCAACTAACGAAGCCCCACCTTCATGCTTGGCATCATATTTATACTGTTCTTCATAAAGCAAGCCATGCGATGTTTGAATATCTGTATGTTTTAAGCGGTAATGCCATCCCAATTTCATAAATTGATTTAACTGATAGGTAGCATTGACCATTCCCCCATAAGTTTTTATATCATAGTCTTTGGCTATATAGCGATTGATAGAATTTTCTAGCTCAAATCCTACAATCCATTGAGTATCATTAAAAAATGGTTTAGTCCAAGAAAAAACATAGCTACGGCTTTTGGAGCCCACGGTAGCGGTAGCATGGGCATATTCGCCACCGCCTCTTAAGGCTTTATAGCCATCTTGAAAGAAACGACCTAAGCCTTTATAGTTAAAGTTTTTTTCGGTGATATTAAAACCTCCAAAAATGCTTTCCGCCGTGCTAAATCCAAAGAAAGCACCAAAGTGCCCCGTGCTTGTTTCTTCAACTTCAATATGAACATCACGATAATTTTCTCCTAAGCTATAAAAATCTTCTGATTTAACAGCATAGACGTTTACATGGGAAAAATAGCCGATGTTGGCTAAACGCTCTTCCGTTTTCTTCAGTTTTTCAAGATTAAAGACTTCCCCAGGAATGATCAAGGTTTCGTGGAGAATAACTTTAGTTTGAGTCTGGCAATTTCCAAATACCTTAATCAAACCGACGTGAAACTGCTGGCCCTCTTCAATAGTGAGTTTAATGTTATAGGTTGGTTCCTGGCTCTCGGAAAGAGTAGGTTCGTGATCAATGATGGCGTCAATATAACCTTTACGACCATAGAGATTTGTAATATTTTCTATACTCTGACGAATTTTCTCAGGAGAAAATATCCCTCCTTCACAAAAAGTTAACCGCTGATAGATCTCTTCTGTATTAAATAAACGATTTCCCTCGATGGTAATATGACCTACTTTATAAATAGGTCCTTTACTTGCAGTAATTATGATAACGACACGGTTTTCTTGAGCAGCTTCTACCACTTTGACATCGACAGACGCATCAGCATATCCTTGATTATGAAGATAGTTAAGAATGGTGGCTTGATCATGCTGCATGGCCTCTTCATTATAAGTTCCTTCATTGCTTAGCCAACTTAAAAATATATTATATTTTTTAGTCACAAGCTGTTCACTTATCTCTTCTTGTTCATGGTTGGTAAAATTAACAAATACAATTTCTTTGATATAGCCCGAGCGCCCTTCATTGATGGAAATGTTGATATCTACTTCGTTGGTAGTAGCATCCAGCTGGATATCGTAGGTAAGCTCTGCTTCAAAAAAACCTTTTTTAATATAGTAAGCTTTTAGCTTGTGGAAAGCTTGATTAAAGCTCTTACGATCAAAAACAGAAAAGCAAGGCACCTTTAGCTCTTGTTTTAACCTTTTAGTTTTTATATGCTCGTTACCTTGCCAGTTGATAGAGCGAATGATAGGCTTGGGCCATATTTTTAAGGTAATATATAGCTTATCTGCTAAGCTTTCAACAAGGGGTTCAACACGGTCATAATCTTGAGAAAGAATTTTAAGATCGTTATCAAAGTGAGTTTGCGAAAAAAAGTCTCCTTGCCGTGTTTTGATTCGGTTAAGGAGAGCATCTTCTTCAAAATGGTCGCAGGGTCCTTGAAGAAGAATTTCAATTTTTTCAATTTTTTGATTTTCATATGGGGCAGGCTGGCCGAAAAGATTTGATGAGTAGCCGCTTACTAAAAGCAAAAATCCTATATTAAGGAAAAGTATTAATTTATTTATCACAGATTCCTCTGAAAATTATAGATGATAATCGAAAAAAGAGTAATCATAGGGTAAGGTTTGTAATATTGTAAAGAAGAAGAAAAGAAGAGGGATTTTAGTATTAAAATTTGCTTCTTCCAGAGAAAGCTCGTGCTAATGTACCCCCATCTACATAATCGAGGGGGCTTCCCATAGGAAGTCCAAAAGCTAAACGAGAGATAGAAACCCCCAAGGGAGCTAATTCCTGCTTTAAGTAAAGAGAGGTAGCATCTCCTTCGAGCGTAGAATCTAATGCGATGACAATCTCTTCGATTTTTAGCAAAGCAATACGTGTTTTTAATCCGGCAATAGTCAGTTTATCGGGACCTATGCCTTCTAAAGGAGACAATAAGCCTCCTAATACGTGATAAAGACCTTTATATTCGCCTGTTGTTTCAATGGAAAAAGCTTCTCTGGCACACGAAATAATGCAAATAACCTTAGATTGCTGGCGTTGCTCTGTACAAAAAGGACAAGTATATTCGCCTTTTAAGCATCCACATTCCTCACACTGCGGCAATTTTTCATGAATATCTTTTAGGGTGCTAGCCATTTCATCTAAATATTCTTGCGGCCACCCTAACATATGGAAAGCGTAACGCTCGGCACTTTTAGAACCTACTCCTGGTAGCCTTTTTAAGACGTTTATAACTTTTAATAAATGAGGGGGATAATGCATAGGTTTGCCATGATTTTAAGAAGAAGCATAGCATAAAAGCTTATTTTATTTAAAACTCAAAGAGTGGGAGAAAAACTTCATCTTGTAATCGCGAATGTTGCCGCTTTTTTAGTTGTTGTTTTTAAATTATGTTTTTTTTGAGCCCTTGTATTTTCTTTAAAAAAAGCAGGTTCTTCAGCCGCTTTGCCTTGCTTAAATTTAATTGTTGGTAGGCTTAGCTCGTAAACATATCTAGAATTTTAGCGCTTTGTTTTAACTGCATGGTTTCTATGAATAGCTTAAGGCTCTAAAGGGAGAGCTTCTTTTTAATAAGCATTTTTGATACAGTCTTGCTTTTTAATAAATAAGGGGAACAGACAAATGCCAATTCAGCCTAAAGCGCGTATTGTAGGAATGGGCTCTTTTTTACCTGAACGTATTTTAACTAATCAAGATTTGGAAGAAATGGTTGAAACGACAGACGACTGGATTGTTTCGCGTACAGGAATAAAAGAACGTCGCATTGCCGGCAATCATGAAACTCCTTCTTTAATGGGGTTTTATGCGGCCCAAAAAGCCTTACAGGAAAGTAGCGTGCCAGCTGCAGATATAGACATGGTGTTAGTGGCCACCATGACACCCGATTATATCACACCTAGTACAGCCGCTATTATTCAAGCCAAGCTAGGAGCGTCATCTGCTGCGGCCTTAGATATACAAGCCGCTTGCACAGGTTTTTTGTATGGATTGTCGATAGCTAAAGCTTACATTGAAGCAGGCATCTATCGTAATATTCTTTTAATCGCTTCAGAAAAGCTTTCGACTATCATCAATTACAAAGATAGAAATACATGCGTTCTATTTGGTGATGGAGCTGCAGCCGCTGTGATCTCCAATCGAGGAAAAGGATTTTCTCTGGACGCATTTTGTTTAGGTTCAGATGGAGAAGTTGCCGAACTTTTAATGATTCCTGCCGGTGGTGCGCGCCAGCCTTCAAGCGTTGAAACTGTGACCCAAGGGTTGCACTTTCTGAAAATGGAAGGAAAGGAAGTTTTTAAGCATGCCGTACGAAGAATGGGGGCTGCAGCAAAAGAATGTTTAGTTAAAGCGGGCATAACGGAAGAAGAGATTGATTGGTTAGTACCCCATCAAGCTAATATACGGATTATAGAAGCATTAGCTAAAAGTTTTAATCTACCGAGTGAACGCGTTTATAAAACCTTGCATAAATATGGAAATACATCGGCCTCTAGCGTGGCCATAGCCTTGGAAGAGCTCAAGAGCGAAAACCAATTTTCAAACGGCGAAAAGCTACTATTGGTAGGTTTTGGAGCCGGGCTGACTTGGGCAGCTGCGGTTGTGACCCAAATAGATGATCTATCCTCTTCATTCGACTGATAAGCTATAAGGACGCAAAGACATGTCGCATTCTAAAAAAATTGCTTTTTTATTTCCTGGTCAAGGAGTTCAATATCTTGGGATGGGGAAAGATATTTATGAAAATTTCTCCATAGCTAGGCAAACTTTTCAAGAGGCCGATGAGGTCTTACATCGCCATTTATCTAAAATAATATTAGAAGGCCCTGAGGAAGAACTGCTTGAAACAAAAAATAGCCAGGTGGGCATTTATGTTGTCTCCATGGCACTCTTAAGAATTATTAAAGATTTATATCCTAACATACAGCCAGATGTGTGTGCCGGCTTAAGCTTAGGCGAATATTCAGCATTAACAGCTGCTCAGAAACTAGATTTTGCCTCCTGCCTCTCTATTATTCAATATAGAGGCCATTATATGAATGAAGCCTGCGAGGCTCATTCAGGGGGCATGGCAGTTGTTTTAGGTCTTACAGCTCGCGAAGTAGAGGAAGCTGTGCAGGAAGTGAATTTGCCCCATGATTTATGGATTGCTAATTTTAATTGTCCCGGCCAGATAGTTATTTCGGGAACGCGCAAAGGAATTGATAGCGCCACATCAGCGCTTAAAGATAAAGGTGCCAAGCGTGTTTTGCCTTTAAATGTATATGGAGCTTTTCATAGCGGCCTTATGAAAACAGCTGAAGCACGTCTTGCTGAACATATCCATCATGCCTCTATCCAAGATAGCTCGATAGGTTTAATCATGAATGTGCCTGGTAAAAAGGTCGATAATATTCTCGATATTAAAAATCATTTAATTAGGCAGGTGACCTCTCCTGTTCGCTGGGAGCAAAGCATTCGCCACCTGGGGGAAGAGGGAATCGAGCTATTTATTGAAATAGGTTGTGGAAAAACACTAGCAGGTTTTAATAAACGTATTCTTCCCCATATAAATACCATTTCTGTAGAGAAAATAACGGAACTTGATCAGCTTGCTAAAATATAGGAAAAAACTTTAGATGCATCATCTTTTAAACAATCAGGTAGCTATCGTTACAGGGGGAACTGCTGGCATTGGCAAAGCAATTGCTCGTGAATTTGCTCGTCAAGGAGCAACTGTGGCAATCTTCGGAACAAATGAGAAAAGAGGCCAAGAAGTCGTACAGGAAATAGGAGCAGAAAAGGCCTCTTTTTATCCCGTCAATGTAGCTAAAACCCTAGAGGTAGAGGCGGCTATAAAACTGGTGCAGCAAAATTATGGCAAAGTGGATATTTTGGTCAATAATGCGGGAATCACGCGCGATCAGTTGATGTTGAAAATGACTGAAGAAGATTGGGATACAGTCATGGAAGTTAACTTAAAATCCTGCTACAATACTTGCAAGGCTCTTACCCGCCATATGCTTAAAGCCCGTCAGGGGGTAATTATAAATATTAGCTCAGTGATCGGCCTGATCGGTAATAGTGGGCAAGCGAATTATGCGGCTTCAAAAGCTGCTATCATAGGTTTTACAAAAGCTCTTGCTAAAGAATTTGCTTCCCGTAATATTCGTATTAACTGCATTGCCCCTGGCTTTATTGACACGCAGATGACGGAAGCTATGACAGAGCAGCAGCGTCAGGCCATACTCTCTTCCATTCCTATGGAAAGGATGGGCGCTCCTGAAGATATTGCCAGCGCAGCTGTTTTCTTAGCCAGCTCGATGGCCCAATATATAACTGGGCAAGTCTTGATAGTGGACGGAGGAATGGTGATGTAATCCTAATTACATCATTGAATGTAATTAGTAAAAATGATATCTTATTTTTTTTTAAGAAATCTATTAATTAAAAGGAATGTGTATGTCATCAACAGAACAGGAAGTCATCGACATCATTGTGGAACAACTAGGTGTAGATAGAGATGACGTAACTCCTTCTAAAAAGCTTGTCGAAGATCTGAATGCAGATTCTCTGGATTTAACAGAGCTCAATATGACTTTTGAAGAGCGTTTAGGAAGAGAAATCCCTCAAGAGGAAGCTGAAAAGTTTAAAACCGTAGGCGATATCATCCAATATTTCGATCGTATCACTAAAGAATAGAAAATTTATATAGGGCTCTAGGCAAGCTAGAGCCCTAAATTTCAAAATGTTAGGGCAAGCTTTTATCTAATAGATAAATGCATCTAAAGCCTAAAATGTTTTGCTTTAGTTTAAAATTTTTTCCCTTCCTTTATCTTGCTGAAATATAAGTTAAAAAGCCACCTCCAACGGGAAAGCTTTTGATGTTTTTATGCAGGAAGTGGATTTTTTTCAAATTCATTTTTTATTCAATTTCACACGTTAATCCATATAAAAAAGAAACAGCAAGTCATTCTTTTGCTTAGTGTCATTTTTGTGGAACAGTATTTTGTAAAAGAAAAAATTTAAATGGCTGGCAATTGCTAACGGTTTTAGCGGTAAGAAGAAAAAATCTTGCATCACTTAATTTGGAGCCTTTGACAGATACTGTTATACTTTAAAAAGCCCTGTCTGCATTTTAAAAATGTAATTTAAGCCTTCATTAACCCATCTCTTTTATTCCAATGGATGTTTTTTAAGCATATGATATAGTTATTTGAATTTTATTTTTCTAAGGATGTATGTATAATCAATTGACATGGTATATTCACACGATTTAAGAAAAAAAGCTTTGAATTATATAGAGAATGGCGGCTCAATGGCCACAGCTAGTGAGGTGTTTGGTGTAACAGTTCGCACGTTAACCAACTGGATTAAGCGAAAAAAACAAGGTTGTCTAGCTCCTAAAAAAAGACGACAGAGCCCCAGTAAAATAGATAGTGAAAAGCTAAAATTATATATAAAACAAAATCCTGATGCCTACCTTAGGGAAATAGCTGAGGCATTCGGAGTGACAATAACTGCAGTTTTTTATGCCTGTAAAAGACTGAAAATCACTTTAAAAAAAAGACACCCTTCTACAAGGAAAGAGATGAGAATAAACGAGAGGAGTTTAGACAAAAGCTAGAAAACATTCCGGAAGAAAATAGGATTTACATAGATGAGAGCGGGATAAATGCCTACTTACAGCGCCAGCATGCAAGATCACCTATAGGAGAAAAGATTTATGGTGCTATAGCAGGTCGTTCATTTGCTAGAGAAAGCTTTATAGCAGCTAAATGCAAGTCTAAAATTTTAGCTCCTTTTTGTTATACAGGTACTTGTAATTCTCTTCTGTTTAACATTTGGCTAGAAAAAATATTGATACCTGAACTTAAAGCAGGAGAAGTTCTGATAATGGATAATGCTGCCTTCCATAAATCGCAAGCCACTGATGAACTTATTAAAAAGGCAGGGTGTGAGATTTTATTTTTACCGCCTTATTCTCCAGATCTAAACCCTATTGAAACCTTTTGGGCTAATTTTAAAAAGATTGTGGCAGCAAACATAAGTAAGTTTTCGACTCTTGCTCAAACCATTGATTACTCTTTTTTAAGTATATGTTAATGACTAGAAATTTAAAATTTAAACCACTATAACTTAGAAAACTGCTTAGAAACATATTCCCACTGTTATTTCGTATCCACTATATGCCTAGGTAGTTTGGTATTCATAAAATTTGAATTTTTTATATGCTTAGTTTCTTCATGCTCTTTAGCTTAAAAGGGCCTATCGAGAATTTTAATAGACTCTGTAGGGAAATCGCTCGATGTTTTTCTTTATGTCGAGCACTCTTAACCTATTTAAAAAATATATAACACGCTTCAAAAAAAACTAAGTTTGCATACCCAGTAAACTGAGAGCCTTTTCTCTAATTAACGAGAGGGGTTTTATAAAGTACGGGATTGCATAAGAAGCAGCTCAAAAGCGTATAATCTTATTTTTTATTAATTAGACTAAAACTCGTTTTCTGCTCATCTTCCAAAAATGCTGTATCCACTATATCACTTTTTATACAAGCTTCGTTAAGAAAGATATAACCACTTTTTTTGAGGCTTGAAAAATGGTCTGCATCTTTCAAGCTTAAAAGTCTGATCCTTAGATTGAAAAATTAACAAAAATAGATAGAAAAAGAGGCACGTGTCCCTGCTTGTTTTGAGACCAAAAAAATAAAGAAGTAGCTTTTAAGCAAGGTTTTTAGTATGAAAGGTAAAATATTATTTTTTTGTCTTTCTTTTAAGAGGGTGGCTTTAAAAAGATAAAAAAATCGCTAACAGCGTTATAAACCCACTTAAGAGCACCAAAAGCTAAAATAAGGATAAGCGAATGAGTTTGGAGAGTTCCCCTATTAGCTCTTATGGATTTCCTGAATTTAAGGAACTAGCAAAAGAAAAGCCTTATTTAAGGCTAGGCCCGTATGCAGAAATTAGCTTAGAGATTTTCAAGAAGCTGAGTCAACAAGATTTATCTAATGCACGAGGCGTTTGCAAAGAGTGGAAGCATCTAATTGAGCAAAGTGAGAAGTGGAAAGAGATTTCAGAAATGGTTGATTCTAAACTATTTGAAGTAAATCAAAAAACCGGTGATGAATCCTCTCTTTTAAGCTCTTCTTCTAATCAGTGGGACCAACCTCGAATAGCTGAGTTCTTGTGGCAAGACCCTACCACTATTATTAGCGATTCACTAGTAGCAAAAGTAAATGTTGCTGCTGATTATCTACAAAAAGAAGGCTTTAAATTAAAAGGTGTGGCGGGTGACGGCGACTGCTTTTTTAGGGCTTTTTTAGGAAGCTATAAAGGACTTTCTAGAAAGATACCCTTGCTAGACGATCGAAAAGATAAAATTTCCTATTTAAGAGAAGTGCTCTCAGACATTGTTAAACACACCGACAGTAAAAGAGCTAAAGAAATAATACGAAAAGGAGCTTGGGTAAGCGGCTTAGGTGAAGGAGATTTATTAGCATCGGCTTTATCTATTCCAATAAGATTAGTAACAATTAATGAGGAACAGTTGATTTGCGGGATTCATGATAGGTTAATTTTTTCGCAAGCAGGCTTATCTGAAGAAAATAGATCCCAGGAATGGGAAACTATTCCTCAAGAAGAAAGGCCTCAAGAATATATCTTTATAGTGGATCTAGGGGGCCATTTTATTTATTCTCAAAAGCCCTTAAAGCTAGATAAAATCATTCTTTCAAAGTTTAAAATCTCTCCACATGCTGCTTCAGGAAAAGATAATTCTTTATATCCTAATAAAAAAGTTAAAACAGTAGATAAAATAGGGGAAAATAAAAGATCTTCATTAAACAACTCTAAGTCAAAAACTTCATCTAATGTTCTGTGGAGAGAAGATAATTCTTTTTACTACTATAAAAGAGCTAAAATAGCAACTATAAGGGGAGAAATTAAACAATTGGCAATAAAAGTACCCCAAGGTGATGGGACGGCTAAAAAAGAAATATTTAATCTCTCCAATCCTTTAGCTGCTTTGCCCTTAAAAATTTTCCAAAAAATTTTTCTTTCTTTTAGTAGTTTAACCCATGAGGAATTAAAAGGAATTGCTAATGCTAGAAGCTGTGCTAAAAGTTTTAAACAACATATGCCAAGCAACATTAAGCTTTTGGTAGAGTACCAACCTCAAAAACAAAAGCCTTATTTTAAAAAGATTTTAGAATATATAAAGGATATTAATTCTCCTCATCATCAAAATAATAGCTTGCTCTCAGTAGAGAGAATCGAAGAAGCATATGCGCTTGCCTTAAAATATGCTGTCCAAAAGAAAGACCTTATCCAAGAAAGCTTTTGCATAGAAAAATTGGGTGATATTTATTTAAGAAAAGGAACGCCAGAAACGCTTTTGCACGCTGCGGGGCTCTACAATTATGCTTTACATATGTCTACTCAAAAGCAGCAAAAAATTCTTAACGATAAGCTTTTCAAAGTTCAAAATTTGCTTGTTAGAGCATGCAATGGCAGCCCCTTAAGTTTGGCGGTTATGAAGAAGCAATTTATTACCAATCGCCAAGCATTGAAAAAGTTTAGAGAGAAAATAGAAGATAAAATTCAGGCTCTCGGCTTAGACCCTTCTCCTGAAGAAGTAAGAGAGTTGTATGGTGAGATTGCACAACAGATAAAAGTTTTCTTTGAGCTTTTGGCAAAGCAGGCCATTGAAACATTAGGGTCAACTCCTTGTGAATATGCAATGATAGGATTTGGCTCGTTAGCTAGAGAAGAAATGACGCCATATTCAGATTTAGAATTTGGCATTCTTGTGCAAGAAGATACTCCATACAACAGAGAGTATTTTAAGCGTTTGACTACTTTAATTCACTTAAAGGTCATCAATTTAGGAGAAACCATTCTTCCTGCTTTAAACATTCCTTGCTTAAATGACATAGGTTTTTTTGATGGAATTACTCCAAGAGGTTTTGCATTTGATGGGGAAGGAGCAGAAGGAAAAGGGTGTAAAACCCCCTTTGGTAATCGCCAGACTTTTGAGCTTATCCAAACTCCTGAAAAGATGGCTCAATATGTCGCTCAAGATGAAAAGGGTAAATGGTGGCATCAGAAAGAGCCTCATCTTCCTATGGAACTTTTGACTTTCACTCACCTCCTAGGTAATCATGAGTTAACTAAACAGTACATTGAAAACATTCAAGAAAAACTTAATACGCCTTACCAAAAAAACCTTAACCTGCGTCAATACTTGGCTAAAGTTCATTTAGTCAAAGAGGATATGATATCTTTTGACCCAGGAATGGGCCATTTAGAAAGGCAAGGTATGCTTTTTAAAGTGAAAAATGATTTGTACCGGTTTCCCCATCTGGCCGTGGATCGGCTATCTCTTCTCAAAAAAATAGTAGCTTCCAATACTTTCAGTAGGATCGAGCAACTAAAGGAGCAAGGAATTTTAACAGAAGGTGCGTCTACAAAGCTAGACGAGTGGATAAGTATAGCGTTATTCATGCGCCTTAAAACTTACTCTCATTATCAAGCACAAAAAGAGATGATGAATCCTCTGCTTAAACCTTTTGGGTTTGATGAACCTGAACTTATCCAAGAGCAGTTTGCTTTAAATGAGGGAGCATTAGAAAAAGTAAAAAAAATTTATAGCTTTTTTATTCCATTCTATCAGGCTATCCAAGCTTTTTTATCCGGAGATGAAAGTATACTTACATCTTCTACCTTAGATGATAATTCGCCACAGGCTCAAGGAAGCATAGCTTTAAGGCTTTTTCAACACGAGGAGGCAATAAGATGGTACTTATTAGCAACAAAAAACGATCCAAAAAGTTCTAATCTATTAAATGCTTTAGGAATGGCCTACCGCGAGCAAAAGAATTTAAAGCAAGCGAAGAATTATATTGCTGAAGCATTTGAAATCGATTATGAGCAGTTTGTTGAAACATCCCTCAACATGGCAAGAGATTTTAATAATCTCTGTTTAATTTACCTAGAGCGAGGCAAGTTAAAGAAGGCAATTGATCGTGCTGAAAAAGCTATCAAAATCTCCGGAAAGCTTTCTTACAAAGATCTAGAAGTGGCGACCAGTTATAACAATTTAGGATTGATATATATAAAGCAGAATGATTTAGGGCCTGAGAGTATACTTACTTCTTCCACTTTAGATGATGATTCGCCACAGATTCAAGGAAGCATAGCTTTAAGGCTTTTTCAACATGAAGAGGCAATAAGAGGGTACTTATTAGCAACAGAAAACGATCCAGAAAATTCTAATCTATTAAATGCTTTAGGAATGGCCTGCTATGAACAAAAGAATTTAAAGCAAGCGAAGAATTATATTGCTAAAGCACTTAAAATCGATCATAGACAGTATGTTGAAACATTCCTCAACATGGCAAGAGATTTTAATAATCTCTGTTTAATTCACCAAGAGCGAGGCAAGTTAAAGAAGGCAATTGATTGTGCTGAAAAGGCTATCAAAATTTACGAGGAGCTTTCTCACAAAGATTTAAAAGTGGCAACCAGCTATAACAATTTAGGATTAATATATATAGAACAAAATGATTCAGAAAAAGCACTTTATTATTTTGATCGGGCTCACAAAATTATTACTGATCGTTATGGTAAGAATCATGTAAAGGCGGCCGCATCTTATAGCAATCTAGGATATGTCTTCCAAAAAGCAGGAAGTTTAGAAAAGGCAATTGAATATACTAGGAAGGCGCTTAAAATCAATGTCCAGCACTTTGGCAAACATCATGCAAATGTGTCAATAAATTATCTTAACTTAGCAACCATTTACTGTGATTACGGAAATTTAAGAATGGCGGTTCAGTATATTAATAAAGCTTTTGCAATAGATCTTAAGTTATTTGGTGAGAATCACGCAAGGATGGCAGGTGTTTACCACGTCCTAGGCTTGATTTACGCAGATTACGAAGAAGTAGAAGAAGCAATTAAATGGATTGAGAAAGCACTCGATATTGATTTTAAGCAATTTGGAGAATATCATCCAGCGGTAGCAAGCCGTTTTAACATCCTAGGGTGCCTTTATCAGCAATTATATGTATGGGATAAAGAAAAGCAAAAAGAAAAGCCATTAGAATATATAAATCACGCTCTCAAAATCAATCGTAAGCTTTTTGGAGAGAATCATTCAAGTGCGGCAGCTTGTTATAATAATTTAGGGATGCTTTACTTCGATCTAGGAAGTGGAAAAGAGGCAGTTGAGTGCATAAATCGAGCAATTGCAATTTATCGTAAGCTTTTTGGAGAAAATTATCTCTTAGTAAAAAAAGGCTATGAAAACCTGGCACGAATCCACTTAATGTATGGAACTCCGAAGGAGGTAGCTGAGCGTAATAATAAAGCATGGTTTATTGGATCACAGCTTCATGGAGAAAATCACGCCCACTTAATAAAAAACTACATGCGCCAGCACCAAATTCATCTAAACCACGGAAATTTCAAGGAGGCAGCTGAGTGTCTAAAAAAAGCTCGCGCCATTGATCCTAAGCTTTTTGGTGGGGATCATTCAAAGAGGGCAACATATTATACTCAACTAAGTCAAATTCATTTAAATCAAGGCAATTTTGACAAGGCGGCTGAGCAAGCCAGGAAAGCTCTCACCATTAACCTTAGATTGTTGGGTGAGGTTCGTCGCAATGTAGCCAAAGATTATGAAAAGTTGAGCCAAACCTATCTAGGCCAAGGTAATTTAGAACCAGCGGCTGAGTGTGCCAAGAAAGCGCTTGCTATTGCCCTAGAGCTTGTAGGTAAGAACCATCTCAATGAAGCAGGGGATTACAACGAGCTGAGCCAAACTTACTTAAACCAAGGTGATTTAAAAAGGGCGGCTGAGTATGTCAAGAAAGCGCTTGCTATTAACCTTAACTTTTTAGATGAAAATTATCTTGATGTTGCAATACTTTACAACAAGCTAAGCCAAACCTATTTAACCCAAGGTGATTTAAAAAGGGCGGCTAAGTATGTCAAGAAAGCGCTTGCTATTAACCTTGACTTTTTGAAGCAAAATCATCCAGATATTGCGGAGCTTTATGATAACCTGAGTCAAGCCTATTTAAAACAAAGGAAATGGCAAAAGGCAGCTGAGCATGCCACAAAGGCGCTTATCGTTGAGCGTAAACTTAATGGGAATAATTCTAGCAAGGTCACATCTTATCGCAAAAGCCTTGAGTTGATTTGCCAAGAGCATAACGAGTTAAAGAAGGCGGCTAAGCGTGTTAAGGAATCACTTACAATTAAACTTAAGTGTTTTAATGGAAAGCATCCTGAGGTGGCAAAAGATTACCATGAATTAGGAAACATCTACCGAGAACTAGGTAAGCCCAATAAGGCAACCAAGTGTGTCGAGAAAGCTTTTGCCATTAACCCCAGCATTTTGAATGAAAATCAACGCTCTGGGCCAAAAAAACGTCACCTCCCAGATATGACCTACCAAAGCTATGGCGTACTAGTGCAGGCGGCCGAGGGTAGTGAGAAAACTCTTGCCATGCACCTTAAGTTTTTGGATGAAATTTATCGCATTTTAGAAAGAGATTACAACAGCTTGGGAATAATCTACCAACAACAGGGCAATTTAAATCAGGAAGCTGAGTATGTTGAGAGAGCTCTTGCCATAAGACGTAAAATTTTGGGTGTAGATCCTACGACTGTAGCATTATATCATACCCAATTAAGCCAAATATATTTAAACCAAAAAAAATTCGAAAAGTCGGCCGAGTATGCCGAGAAAGCTCTCACCATTGAGGTAAAGCTTTTAGGCGAATATCCTGACGTTGTAGGAATATGCTACAGTAATTTGAGACAATTTTATAAAGAACAGCGTAATACAGATATGGCGGCTAAATATGCTAAAAAAGCTCTTGCTATTAAGCCCAAGTCGCTAGGCGAAAATTTTCCTTCTGGAGCAATATGGTACAGCAAGCTGGGACAAATCTACCATGAACAAGGAAATTTAGGCAAGGCGGCTAAATACTTTAAGAAAGCGCTTGCTATTAACATAGAGCTTTTTGGTGAAAACAATCACACTGTTTTTGAGAATTATAAAAATTTAGTGCAAATCTATGAAGAGCAAGGCAAGTTAAAGAAAGCAGCTCGGCATTGCAAGAAAGCGCTTGCCATTATCCTCGAAATTTTTGATGAAAATCATCTTGATTTAGCAGCAATTTATGCCAACTTGGGCCAGATCTATTTAAGCCAAAGAAAACTTAAAAAGGCTGCTGAATATGCCGAGGAAGCTCTTGCCATTAATCTTAAGTTTTTTGGTGAAGATCATCCCGAGGTGGCAAAGGCTTACAATAATCTGGGAACAATCCACTTTAAACAAGGCAATTGGGAACAGGCGGCTGATTACATACAAAAGGAGCTTCCCCTTGAACGTAAGCGTTTAAGCGAAGATCATCCCCATGTAGCAAAGATTTACAATAATCTGGGAGCAATCCACTATAAACAAGGCAATTGGGAACAGGCAGCCGAGTATGTCAACAAAGCTCTTGCTATTAACCTTAAGCTTTCTGAGGAAGATCATTTAGCAATTGCAATGAATTATAATAATCTAAGACGAATCTATCAAGCGCATGGCAAAACAGGCAAGGCTTTTGAATTTGCCAATAAGTTTCTTGCCATTGATTTTAAGCTTTTTGATGAAAGTCATTCAGATGTTTCATGGCTTTATAATGACCGAAGCCAAATCTATTTAGAACAAGGTGATTTAGAAACAGCTGCTGAGTATGCCGAGAAAGCTCTTGCCCTTGATCTCAAGCTTTATGGTGAAAATCATCCCCAGGTGGCAACTGATTATAACAACCTAGGACAAATTTACCATGAGCAAGGAAAGTTAGAAAAAGCGGCTGAGTATTATAAAATAACCCTGTCTATCGATCCTACAGTCTTGAACGAAAAACATCGTATCGTAGCAATAGATTATATCAAAAGGGGGGCAATCTACTATAACCAAGGAAATTTGAACCAGGCAGCAAAATGTTTCAAAAAAGCTCTGGCCATTGATCTTAAGCTTTTGGGTGAGGATCATATCAATGTGGCCGGATATCACTCTATGTTAGGAACGATTTGCCAGAAACAAGGGAATCTACTACATGCAGCTCAGCACATCAGCAAAAGTCTTGCCATTACTCTTAAGCTTTTTGGTGAAAATCATCCAAGGGTAGCAGTATGCTACATCTTATTGGGGGACATCTATCTAGAAAAAAATGATTTAGAAAAGGCTGGTGAGTATATAAATAAAGCTCTCATTATTAAACTTAAAGTTTTTGATGCAAACCATTTCCATGTGAAAGTATGTTACACCAATCTGGGAACAATATGTTATAAACAAGGCAATTGGCAACAGGCGGCCGAGTATGTCAACAAAGTACTTGCCATTGATCTTAAGCTTTTTGGTGAAGACTGTCCTCTCGTGGCCCAAGATTACGAGTGGTTGGGAAGGATCTATCAAAAGCAAGGCGATTTAGTGAAGGCAGTTGAGTATTGGAAGGAAGCACTGAAAATTGCACGTAAGCTTTATGGTAAAAATCATCCTGCTGTGGCAATCTGTTACTCTGCTCTGAGACAAATCTATCAGAAACATAAAAATCTGGGCAAGGCGATTGAATATGGTGAGAAAGCTCTTGCCATTAACCTTAGGCTATTTGGTGAGAATCATCTCGCCGTGGCAGCTTGTTATAACATCTTGGGATTAATTTACCAAGCACAAGGCAATCTGGAGAAGGCAGCTGAATGTACTGATAAAGCTCGATCTATTAACCTTAAGCTTTCTAGTGAAAGTTCTTCTACTGAGACGTTAGATGATCACACTTTAAACACCTCTAATGAAAATACGGGAATCCAAGGCAGGAGAGCATGAGCACGTCTTAAGAGATGAAAAGCTAGCTAATCAATCATAAAATATTTATTACACGGTTAAAGCTCCGCCAAACTTTTATACGGGTAAATACAAAAGAAAATGAATAGGAGAGTTGTAAACGCTTCAACTTTAGCCGCTTAATTGAAGAGAAGTACGACTGGAGTAGCAGCTAGAACAGCAAGGATTGCCCAAATGCCAAAGCAGCTACTCGTCCGAAAAGGCACCCATTGGCAGCTAGCTCACGCGCACCAGGTCGATCGGATTGTCAAGAAATTTTTGCCAAACCTTTCTAAGACCCCTTGCTGCCACACTCAACCGTAATTTTTCCTGTCCATTTGGATACCAGATAGATGCTGATTAAGCTGACCACAAAGGCAGGAATTTCTGCAGGAACGTTATGTCCTAATAATTGCTTACTATAAGCCTCCCAGGTGCCTGCAATCATTCCCCCAGTAAGTATACCTGCTACCGCACCATATTTATTTACTGATTGAGAATAAAGAGACATGAGCATTAAAGGACCAAACGAGCATCCTAAGCCCGCCCAAGCATACCGTACCGCTTCTAAAACGGTTGTACTTTTGTTATAGGCTAAAATTAATGAGGACAGAGCGGTAAAGACTAAACCTAGGCGTGAAATTAAAAGTAGCTTTTGGGAAGAGGCTTCTTTTCTAAAAATACCTTTGTAAAAATCCTCACTGATGATGGAAGCACAGACTAAAAGTTGGGAATCCATGGTGGACATATTGGCCGCAAGGATAGCACATAAGATAAAGCCGGTGACAAGAGGATGAAAGAGAAGGGGAACCATATCAATAAAGACCAGTTGAGGATCACGGAGTTGACCATCAAAAAAAGGTAGGCCTATAAGCCCTACGGCTGTGGCTCCTAGCAAGGTAAGAATCAGCCAAGACATCCCTACATATTTGGATTTATGCATCTCTTCCACATTTTTAATCCCCATGAATTTGGTCACAATGTGAGGTTGTCCAAAATAACCTAATCCCCAGGTGGCCATAAATATAGCCTCGAGGATGGAAGAGAAGGAGAGATCTTTAAAGAAAAAAAGGGAGGCATTTTGGCTTTTAGCCGCTTCTGTAATAGATTGCCATCCATTTGGTAGGTGCATGAAAGCATAAGCCGGAACAAAGATAATCATAGCCATCAGAAAAAGAGATTGAAACAGATCTGTCCAGGCTACGGTAACAAATCCGCCTATCAAGGTATAAATGACGACGACAAGCATGGCAACAGATAAACCTACATAGTAGTTAATGCCAAAAACAGATTCAAAGAGAAGTCCCATGGCTATTAATCCCGCTGCTATATAGGAAGCGAGAAAAAAAAGAGCGATGGCAGCTGTTAAGAGTCTTATTGTCCCAGACGTATCATTAAAACGGCGTTCGAAAAAGGTAGAGAGAGTATGAGCATTATATTTTTCGGTAGCTCTTCTTAAACGTGCAGCAATAAATTGCCAATTAACAAACATTCCACCAATTAATCCCCATGCAATCCAGATCTTAGGTAAGCCACTACTAAAGATGGCAGCTGGAAATGCCATAAAAAGCCAGGCGCTCATATCGCTGGCATGGGCAGAAAGAGCTGTTAGCCAAAAGTTGAGCGAGCGATTGCCTATAATAAAATCGGCGGCGGATGTTTGCTTTTTATGAAAATATAGCCCCATGCAAAGTAGCATAAAAAAGTAGGCGAAGAAGGATATCACTAGAAAATAATGCATGCGTTCTACTGTAGGTTTTAAAACAATCGATTCAGCTTTTAATATAGGCAAAAAAGAAAACGTTAAGCCTTTATCATCAAGAGGGCTTCTTTAAGATAAGGGAAGAAAAAAGGAGATTTTTTAAGGGTAAATTTTTCTTTTTGCCTATTTGAAAGGAAGGTATTATAAAAAAAGAAATAGCATTAGTCAATAAGAGATCTAGCTTTTAAGAAGCACTTCTTAAAATGCTTGAAAAAAAACTGTTAAGTTGTTAGAGGCTTATTTTCTTGTATTTCTTCTTTATTTTAAAATGTTATCAAGGGGTGTGCTTTTTGAGCCTAGCACTAAAGCAGTGGGGGGAAGATTGGTAGAAAATAGAGTTATTTCATTTAAGTAAGCCGTGTAGTCTTCCATCGACTCACCCATTTTTGGTGCGCGCATGCTTATGAAAACGATACCCGCATTTTTAGAAAATTCTTCTACTAAGGGATAAAAGCAAGCTCTACTTTCATCGGAAACTAAAATTTCCACATCTAAAGGAAGTCTTTTGCTTACACCAATTTGCTTAAACTTTTCTATTTCTTGCTTACGAAGAGTTTCATTATCCACAATTCCTTTTAAGCAAATTCTTGTTTTTTTCCATAGAGGACTTGTTTGCAACATATAGGAGAGGATCAACATGAGCTCAGAATTTTCTATATTCTTTTCATCCCACCAGATGTGAATATCTCCCGCTAATTTTCTATCTTGTAAAGGGAGTAAATCTTTCGATCTATTTTCATTTAAGATTACCACATTGAAATACTTTAGATAAGCTTCCTTCATGACTTGAGCAAATTCTTGCGCCTCGTTGTCGGCAACTCCTCCAAAGACAAGCGTATTAGGTTGAAGGGGGCCTAGGCCATAGCTTTTGATCATTTGTGTCATACCTGCCGTTATTTTAGGCGTATGCATGATATGGACAAGGGCTTGAATGTTTTGCTTTTGAAGATCTTCTGCAATCGTTCTTTTTAATTCTTGTTTTTCTTTTTCATTATCAAGCTCTTGAGGAACAAATGAGGCCATTGTCAAAAAGCCTTTACTCTGGCTAATGGCTTGGGTGAACTCAAGTAAGTTGTTAGAATAGCCTTCTGTATTCTTTGAAAAAACAAGAAAATGAGGCCGCCAAGATTTAGCTACGCTTTTGCTGTAGGCCAATCGATAAATGGCAAAGCGTGAAAAGAATACAAGGATGCCATAGCGCATATCATCCCAGGCACCACTTAAAGCGCGGCGCTTGGCAATTAAATAAAATAAGATGATGAGCGCTACTGCCATAATAGCAGCTCCGGCATCAATCATTAGCATCGTTAAGACACACAGGAGCGCTCCCAGCATAGATATACTCCAGTGGATGCGAAAGCGAGGGCGCCAGCTTGGATTGGCCATTAAAGTTTCAAAGCCTGCGGAAAAGTTTAAAACGCCATAGCAGATCAGGCAGATCATGGCAAGAAGCGGAGCGAGTACGTTAACACTTCCAAAATAGACGCCACAAAAGGAAATACAAAAAGTGGTTAAGGTGGCTATACGAGGCTGCTTATCTTTTCCAAAAGTGCGTGCAAATATTTGAGGAACTACTCCATCTTCTGCTAGTGCTTGTAGCATTCTTGGAGCCCCTAAAAGGCCTCCTAGAGCACTTGATATAGTCGCTCCCCATATGCCTAGAATAATTAGAGAAGGAATCCTTGCTATATTCTGCATGATCAAGGGATCAGCAGATAATAGCTCGAGAGATACGTTTTTAACTAAAAAGACAGGAATAAGCATATAGATAACGTAAGCCACAAGCAAAGCACTTAAAGTACCTAAGGGCAGAGAACGCTCAGGCTTGCGTAGATCTCCCGATAAAGAAACTGTGGCTTCTACGCCTGTCATAGCTGGAAAAAAGATAGCAAAAATAGTCCAAAAGCCTAGGGATGTGGCAGGCTCAGGAGTAAAACTTTCGGGACTGGGAGAAATAAATTCACCACCTCCCATGAAGAGAGAGATTAAAGAAGCTATCAGGCTCACAAAAATGAAGACTTGGATTTTGAGTGCTCCACTTAATGAAAAATAGGCTAAAGCGGTAAGGACGATAAGCGTGGCTATGCTAATAGAGACTATCGACCATTGAGGGATTAAATCATGTAACGACTCTGCAAATCCAATCACACAAAAAGCAATCGATAGCGATTGCTTTACATAGAGAGGAAGTCCAATGGCAGCTCCTATCTCTATTCCTAGCGAACGAGAGAGTATATAGTAAACACCCCCTTTTCCTATTTCAATATTAGTGGCTATCGAGGTCATAGAAAGGGTGGTTACAAGAGCGATAAAAGCTGCTGAGGTTACAATCATTAGAGTGGTAGACAGCCCTACTTGACCTACAATCCAACCGAGTCTTAAGAAAATAATGACCCCAAAAAGCATGAGTATACTAGGAACAAATACTCCAATAAAAGTACCAAAACCTTTTTCTTTTTCTTCAACCTTTTCTCGGGAGAATAGAGTATCGCGAACAGTAGATAAGAAAGTCATTATTGTTCCATTTTAGTGGTAAATTCTTAAATAAATGTAAATTTGATTATCACTATTTAAGGCAGCGATCGCTGGACTTTTAATAGTTTTTTGAGATTACAGGTCGGCTCAGACTCTCTGATTAAATAGTAATGTTGATTTTATGTCAATTTTATATTTATTAATTTATTTAAAATTTTCTTTTTTTCGCTAGAAAAGTTTTTGTAATTTCTTTTTATTAAATACTTTAAGTTTTTCTGTTATTAATCTGTTAATCAAGAGATGGGTTAATTAATAATTTATTAATAATTGGGGGCTATAATTTAATTATAGAGGAAAGAGCTCGGCTTTTACTCAAGGGAATAGGAAGAATTTATATGAGCATGATTAGCCCATCATCTAGCTATTTCGCAGAAGTTCGAAGGGTATCTTTTGCCGAGCAAAAATTGGAAAAGGCCTCACGGCAAATTGGCAACCACAGAATAAACAACACACTTGTTCAGCCTGAATGGGTTAAAGCTGTTAAACATCCTACTTGGGGGGTAAGAATCGCGCTTATAAAAAAAGTATCTATCCCTCCTCAAACTCCAAGTGAAAATTTTATTCAATCTATTAAAACTCACCTAGAAAGGGTTAAAAATAAGATTACTCACTCTACAAAGATAAAACAGAAAAACATCGCAAGGGTTTTTTACTCGCCCTTCGCCACTTTGCCAGCGCCAAAATTAAAGCATATAGCTTCTGCTAAAAGCCCTTTAACAGCTATTAGGGAAGAGCTTGAGCAATTGGATAACCTTAAAAAAGAGCTCTTAAGCTTAAATCTTAGTGGGCAAAATCTTAAATTGGTAGGAGAGGCTTCTAAAAAGATTGATAAGTTAAAGCTTTCGTATGCCCAATGTAAGCAATTTGAGTGGCAAGAAACTGATGCTAAGAACAGCAAAGCAAACAAAAAACTAGAAGAGAGTTATTTAAAAATTTTTCGACAACGTAATGAGCTCATCTTCTTAATGAAACCTTTAAAAATCTCCACTTGGGCCATAAAATATTTTGATGGAGAAATTAATGAATATAAAGAGGTAGGGCTAGGTAAAGCCAAACGTGTATGGATCGCCAATTCTTTAGATCCATCTCCCCACGCTTTTTTCACGCCTGTTGGAAGTGAAAGAGGTTTTTCGCTTAAAGGCTATTTTAAGAAAGCTGAAATAGCTGAAGAAATTAAAATTGCCAAGAACATAAGTAATAGCCTTTTTAAGGCTACTCTACGCCCACTAGTGGCTCAAAGCTTTGCTTCGAGGGACGCTGCTAAAATTGTGGAAGGCGTACTAAAAAAATACACTAATTTGGTGGCATTGACCGAGGCTTTATCCAATCCATCTGATGTAAAAAAATTCTTTATAGAAGAGATGAAAATACCGCTGGAGCAAGCGACTATCCTGTTAGACAAATTATCACTTGAGCAATGGGGCAATGTAGGAGCTAATCTTGCGGTTGAAATGGAAGAAGTAGGGGATTCTAAACGTATTAACGGCGCTTATACAGTAAAAACCCTTAAAGCTACACGGGATGTAGAAAAGGAAATTAGCAGAGTTAGAGATTCTTTAGATCAGATAGTAGAAACACCCAATCCTGAACAGTTTCAGAATGACTTTAAAAACAGGGCTCTACTAGCTAGAGGGTTTTTGAAAGGAGTGAAGGATCTACATGCGGCAGGTTATGTGCATGGCGATCTAAAGCCTGAGAATATTCTAGTTTATACTCAATCCCACGAGGAGGGGATAGTTAAAAAAGTAAAACTCTCCGATTTTGGTAAAACCCAAAAGATAAAAAATAACGAAGAAAAAATTCATACGGGTAATCAGCGTTTTGCCGCGGTAGAAGGAAAAATAAGCAAAAAAGCTGAGGTCTATAGCTCTGCCTTAGTTTTAATACGCATGCTTGAAGAAGGGCTTTTGCAAAGTGATTTAATGATCCACCCCCCGACCGCAAGAAAATCTTCCGATAATTCCTCTTTAAATTTGCGAGGTATTGAAAAATTTCTTGTTGAAAATGCTGCCTGTCCTCAAGTCAAAGCGGTAGGTTTAAAAGCTAAAGTAAAGCTTTTAGGGCGTCTGCTTGCAAAGTCTTCAAAGAGTGTATCCGCTGCAGCCCAATATGAGGTCCATGGCTATATCGATGCTCTGCTTGCAAAGATGAAAGAAAAAGAGCTGGTGGATGAGAAAAAGCTTACAGCTCTTGGAGATCTTCTGAAAAGTATGACCCTTACTAATACTCAAGATCGCCTTACAATGGAACAGGTTTTCACACGATATGAAAATCTTGAGATCTAAGTTTATCCCTGACCTCAAAAGGAGAGTAAAATGTCATCTATTAATGAAGGTAGTAAAATTGAGCTTTCAGATAAAATTAATGAGCTAGCCAGCTTAGAATCTATTTCTCTACCGCGCGGCGGAACCGAAATAGAATCTGCTCTTAAATTATTTGAACAGGCGGCTAAAACTAGTCAACCCGTTCCTCTAAATTTAAAAGCCCTAGTTACGATTTTAAGTAAAGAGATACTTAGCTATGGTAAACAAGCAAAAGATATAGGAGTAGTTACTGGAGGGAGTTCAGCATGGAATGCCTACCAACTTATTAAGCTTTTAATGGAAATTAAAAAAAACAACTATTTTGAAAATAAGCAACTGGTTAGTTTGGCACCTGCCAATGCAGCTAGCCAAGAATTGAAAGATGATATCGACGACCAACTGTTGAAGGCCTACTTGAAAGCGGGGGTGCTTTCTCTTAGAATCTTAAAAGCAAGCACTCTTTTAATCTCTCACCCTTTAATAAAGAATGGTGCTCAAAGCGCTATGGACGCAGGAACACATGTACTTTCTATCTATAGTGAAGCAAATATTGAAAAACCTATATTACGTCGTAATCCTTCAATTTCAACATGGAAAGATACCGCGGATAAAACGCTAAAGATTTCTTTATCGTGTATTAGCTTGGTAGGCAGCTTATATGCAATTGCAGCTTCTTGTGAATGGCTAGAAGATCAGGATCCTACTTACGAGCTGGTCAAAAAAGCATCGCTAGTGAGTGTAGCTACATCGATTGTTTATTCTGTATGTCAACAAGTAGGATTGATGGCTAAAAGAGACTAATACTTTCGAATAATAAAATGGATAAATAAAAAGGAATGCCTAGTTCTATAAAAAAATTGCTTTTATAGATGCCTGCCCCCATCGTTAATTATCCTTAGAGAATAAAAAAATTATTCCAACAATCCTTTGATATCATTTAAAAAAGAAAGGGTAGAAGGAAAATCAAGGGGTTTACCTTCAAACTCTAAAGAAGGACTAAGAGCCAAATAAGCAACAATAACCAAGGCACCTGCAGCGCCAACAAATTTAGCCACTTTCAGTGCGGTGCTTTTACTTTCTGGATTTAAATTAATTAAAGAAAATTTTGAGTATTGTATCTGAGAGACTTGCTCTCTTTCAGGTATATCAAATTCTTGAATCTGGCTAATAAAACCCATAAGGGCTCCTTTCTTAGGTATGCTTTACAAGAAATAAATAAATTAACTTTATAATGTTTATATCCTAAATTAATTGCTAATTATTTGGCAATCAAGCATTACTACTTTTTCTTTTGTCTCTAATACTTTTTTTTCTCTTGATCTTCAAACAAAAAGTAAGCGACTAGGAATAAAACTTAGAAGGTAGATTTTTTCTTTATCCTTTATTTTTTATCCAGTATGATTTTTGTCTATTCATCAATTATTCCCAGGATTATCCCTATGAAAAAAGCGAAATTAGTGATCATTGGATCAGGACCAGCGGGTTATACAGCAGCTATCTATGCAGCACGTGCTAATTTAGAACCTGTACTTTATGAGGGTTTTTTTTCTGGGCCTTCTGGGGGTCAGCTAATGACCACCACAGAGGTAGAAAATTTTCCTGGTTTTCCAGAGGGAATAACCGGACCTGCACTGATGGAGGCCTTTCGTAAGCAAGCCTTGCGTTTCGGTACACATATTTTAAGGGACGACGTGGAATCTGTGGATTTTAGTAAGGCACCTTTAATTATCAATGGAAAGGAGCATGCTTACTATGCAGATGCGGTTATCTTAGCTACAGGAGCAACAGCTAATCGTTTAGACATTCCAGGGACAAGAGACGGAGAATTTTGGCAAAAAGGGGTGACAGCCTGCGCTGTCTGTGATGGAGCTATGCCCATCTTTCGAGATAAAAAGCTTTATGTGATTGGAGGGGGGGACTCCGCTGTTGAAGAAGCGACTTTCTTAACAAAGTTTGCAAGTAAAGTTTACCTCGTTCATCGACGTGATAAACTTAGAGCCTCCAAAATCATGCAAGAACGAGCTTTAAATCATCCAAAAATTGAAATCCTATGGGATAGTGAAATTGTAGAAGTCACTGGAGAAAATGTAGTGCAAAATGTCACGCTCAAAAATTTAAAAACTCTTGAGCTTACGACTCAGGAAGCAGGCGGAGTTTTTTTTGCTGTAGGTCACACACCTAATACAAAATTTTTGCAAGGACAAATTGAATTGCATGATAATGGATATATTGCAGTTAAGCCTGGAACTACCCAAACAAGTCATGAGCTTGTTTTTGCAGCAGGCGATGCGCAAGATCATGTTTACAGGCAAGCCATTACAGCTGCCGGGACCGGCTGCATGGCAGCTATCGAAGCTGAGCGTGAACTTTCTGCGAGGGGCTTGGGCGCTTAATGAAAAATTGCCTCGCTTATTTATTGCTTGTTTTGCCTAGCCTACTACCAGGAGTTGAGTTTAAGCCCTGGTATCCCAATCCTTTACAAGTCCATGGAGAGCTTGCCTATCATTTTCAATCCTACGCTTCTGTAGATGCTCTTAAAGGAAGCGGACATTATTCTTCCAAGGATCAATTGATTAACGCTAGCCTACTAGTGGCCTATGATCCTTATTGCCTTCAGCTAGAAACTGCGTTTGCTGATACAAAAAAACGTTCTTTTAACTGCACTCATATCGCATTAACTGCCCGTTATCTTTTCCTGGATGATAACCTTGGTGATCCTGTTAGCCTATCCATGGGATTGAGCGTTAGGAGAGCTTGGAAAAAAGCAGTAAATGATATGAGTCTCTTTTACCATGGAAGAAATGAGGCTTTTTTACATGCTGCTATAGGTAAGCAAAATATTGAAGGTTTTGCTTGGTATTCTAGATGGTGGGGGACTTTAGGAATAGGAACTGCCGATGGCTGGACGCCTTGGGTGGTAGCCAATGCCGCCTACGAATGGAATCGATCCTATCTTCATCGAGTATGCGTGTATATTAATAGCTTGTGGGGTTTAGGCAAGCAGAAATTAGCAGTCGAGAGCTTTGGTGGGTATGGCCATATCGATCATCGTTCCATTGATCTAGGTATACGCTATTGTTATGAATTTGCTTACAATGGCTTGTTGAGCATTGACTATGCACGTCGAGTATACGCACAAAATTTTCCTAAGGATGTTAATTTGTTGACGGTTTCCTATATTTATCCTTTTGGGCCTAGAGGGACCGTCTATGTTTTAAAAGCTTATTCGTTGCTTACAGATAAAGCTCTTTCTTTCTAAGCTTTTAGCTTGCTAACCTGAGTTCCCTAGTTGTGCTTTATGTCAACTTTTTTCTTTTTTATGGAGAATCAAAACTTTTAGCAGAATAAGCCCTCTCTGCTTCGGATGCTAGTGGAAAATTATCTATATTCTCAATATCAACTCAGCATATCGATTTATGACTTTAGTACATTAGGTGATAAGGGAACAGACTTTTTCAGCTAAAGGCAAAAACGCTCCCTTATTTCATCTGGAATGCTTTGCAGCGGATTCTCATTCACCTGAAGCTTCTTTAAAGCAGTTAGCTCCTTCATTTCTATAGGAAGAGAGGTGATTTGGTTGTTATTCAAGTCAAGATCTTGTAGTTTTGATAATTGCCCTATCTCTGCAGGAAGGGCGGTAAGCTGGTTGTTGTTTAAGCCAAGCTTTTGCAAATGCAATAGCTGCCCTATCTCTGCCGGAAGGGCGGTGAGCTGGTTGCGGTCTAATTCAAGCAATTGCAGCTGCGATAGCAGCCATATCTCCACAGGAAGGAAGGTAAGTTGGTTGTTGCTTAAGCCAAACAATTGTAGCTGATATAGCTGTCCTATCTCAGCCGGAAGTAAGATAAGTTTGTTGTTGTTTAAGTTAAGCTCTTTCAACTGAAATAGCTGCCCTATCTCGGTAGGAAGAGTGGTGAGCTGGTTGTTACTTAAGTAAAGCTCTTGTAGTTGCAATAGCTGCCCTATCTCGGTAGGAAGAGTGGCGAGCCGGTTGTTACATAAGTAAAGCTCTTGTAGTTGCAATAGCTGCCATATCTCTACCGGAAGAGAGGTAAGCTGGTTGCTGTCTAAGTAAATTTTATTGAGCTGGGATAAATGCCCTATCTCTGCAGGAAGAGTGTTAAGCTGGTTGTTGCTTAAGCCAAGCTCTTGTAGCTGTGATAGCTGCTCTATCTCGGTAGGAAGAGTGGTGAGCTGGTTGTTGCTTAAGTAAAGCTCTTGTAGTTGCAATAGCTGCCATATCTCTGCCGGAAGAAAGGTAAGCTGGTTGCTGTCTAAGTAAATTTTACTGAGCTGGGATAAATGCCCTATCTCCGCAGGAAGAGTATTAAGCTGGTTGTTGTTTAGGCCAAGCTCTTTTAGCTGTGATAGCTGCCTTATCTCTACCGGAAGAGAGGTAAGCTTGTTACTACTTAAATCAAGCGTTTGCAGCTGAGATAGCTGCCCTATCTCTGCTGGAAAGTTGGTGAGCTGGTTGCTACTTAAATGAAGCGCTTGCAGCTGAGATAGCTGCCCTATCTCTGCTGGAAAGTTGATGAGCTGGTTGTTATTTAAGCCAAGCGCTTGCAGCTGAGATAGCTGCCCTATCTCTGCAGGAAGGGTAGTAAGCTTGTTGTTATTTAAGTCAAGCTCCTGTAGTTGCAATAGCTGCCCTATCTCGGTAGGAAGAGTGGTGAGCTGGTTGTTGCTTAAGTAAAGTTCTTGTAGTTGCAATAGCTGCCCTATCTCGGTAGGAAGAGTGGTGAGCTGGTTGTTGCTTAAGTAAAGTTTTTGTAGTTGCAATAGCTGCCATATCTCTGCAGGAAGGGAGGTAAACTGGTTGCTGTCTAAGTAAAGTTCACTGAGCTGGGATAAATGCCCTATCTCTGCAGGAAGAGTATTAAGCTGGTTGGTGTTTAAGCCAAGTTTTTGCAACTGCAACAGCTGCCCTATCTTTGTCGGAAGAAAAGTAAGTTTGTTGTTGTTTAAATTAAGCACTTGCAGCTGAGAGAGCTGCCCTATCTCAGTAGGAAGAGTGGTGAGCTGGTTGTTACTTAAGTAAAGCTCTTGTAGTTGCAATAGCTGCCATATCTCTGCCGGAAGAAAGGTAATCTGGTTGCTGTCTAAGTAAAGTTTACTGAGCTGGGGTAAATGCCCTATCTCTGCAGGAAGAGTGTTAAGCTGGTTGTTGCTTAAGCCAAGCTCTTGTAGCTGTGATAGCTGCCCTATTTCTGCTGGAAGGAAGGTAAGCTGATTTTGATTTAATCCAAGCCTTTGCAGCTGAGAGAGCTGCACTATCTCTTTAGGAAGGTTGGTAAGTATGTTGTTATTTAAATTAAGTACTTGCAGCTGAGATAGCTGCCCTATCTCTGCCGGAACAGTGGTGAGCTGGTTGCTACTTAAACCAAGCACTTGTAGCTGAGATAGCTGCCCTATCTCTGCCGGAACAGTGGTGAGCTGGTTGTTGTTTAAGCCAAGCTCTTTTAGCTGAGATAGCTGCCCTATTTCTACTGGAAGGAAGGTAAACTGGTTTTGATTTAATCCAAGCTTTCGCAACTGGGATAGTTTCCCTATCTTTGTCGGAAGGAAGGTAAGCTTGTTGTTACTTAAGTAAAGCTCTTGTAGCTGTGATAGCTGCCCTATCTCTTTAGGAAGATTGGTGAGTTGGTTGTGTTCTAAGTAAAGCTCTTGTAGCTGTGATAGCTGCCCTATCTTTGTCGGAAGGGAGGTAAGTTTGTTGCTGCTTAAATTAAGTACTTGCAGCTGAGAGAGCTGCCCTATCTCTTTAGGAAGAGAGGTAAGCTGGTTGCTGTCTAAGATAAGCGTTTTCAGCTGAGAGAGCTGCCTTATTTGTGTCGGAAGAGAGGTAAGCTGGTTGCTACTTAAACCAAGCACTTGTAGCTGAGAGAGCTGCCCTATCTTTGTCGGAAGGGAGGTAAGCTGGTTGTTGCTTAAATCAAGTACTTGCAGCTGAGAGAGCCGTCTTATCTCTGCCGGAACAGTGGTGAGTTGATTGTTGGTTAAGCCAAGCTGTTGCAGCTGAGAGAGCTGCCCTATCTTTGTTGGAAGGGAGGTAAGTTTGTTGTTGTTTAACTTAAGTAATTGTAGCTGAGAGAGCTGCCCTATCTTTGCTGGAAGAGAGGTAAGCTGGTTGCTACTTAAATCAAGCGCTTGCAGCCGAGACAGATGCCTTATCTCTCTCGGAAGGGAGGTAAGCTGGTTGTTGTTTAAGCCAAGCTCTTTTAGCTGTGATAGCTGACATATCTCTGAAGGAAGAGTGGTAAGTTGGTTGCCGTCTAAGTAAAGGTAGTGCAGCTGAGAGAGCTGCCATATCTCTGCAGGAAGATTGGTAAACTGGTTGCTTTTTAAGTTGAGATCTTGCAGTTGCAATAGCTGCCCTATTTCTACCGGAAGGGTAGTAAGCTGGTTATCCTTTAAGTAAAGTTTTTTCAGCTGAGACAGTAGCCCTATCCCTGCAGGAAGGGTAGTAATCTGGTTGTTGTTTAAGCCAAGCTCTTTTAGCTGTGGTAGCTGACATATCTCTGTAGGAAGGTTGGTAAGTTTGTTGTTGTTTAGATTAAGTAATTGCAGCTGAGACAGCTGCCATATATCTACCGGAAGAGAGGTAAGCTGGTTGCTACTTAAATCAAACGCTTGCAGCTGAGACAGCTGCCATATATCTATCGGAAGTGCGGTGAGTCGGTTGCTGCTTAATCCAAGCGTTTGCAGCTGAGACAGCTGTCCTATCTCTACCGGAAGTGTGGTGAGTCGGTTGTTGCTTAATCCAAGCTCTTTTAGCTGTGATAGCTGCCATATATTTACCGGAAGAGAGATAAACTGGTTGTGATCTAAGCTAAGGCATTGTAGCTGCAAGAGTTGTCCTATCTCTGAAGGAAGAAAAGTAAGTTTGTTGTTGTTTAAGTCAAGCCGCCGCAGCTGAGATAGCTGCCCTATCTCTGCTGGAAGGGAGGTAAGCTGGTTGCTGCTTAAGATAATCTTTTGTAACTGCGATAGCTGCCCTATCTCTACCGGAAGAGTGGTGAGCTGGTTGTCGCTTAAGTCCAGATCTTTCAGGTTTGATAGCTGCCCTACCTCTGGAGGTAAAAAGGTTAAGCCAATTCCTTGTAAATCTAGCTTCGTAAGTCTTTTGCCATGCCTTTTAATCCAATTACTAAAAAGCCCTCCTTTTTTTTCTAAAGGTAAGTACTTAATTGTTTCTTGACTTAAGTATTCCTCTCCACGGGGTAATTTTTTCCACATTAGGAGGCGATTAATATTTAATAGATAAGAGGAGTAATTAGCCAATGTGAAATATCTATTTTCCTCAAGTCCTTCTTTAAACCTTAAAGGTGAAAGAGACTTAGCTAGAGTAAAGGTTTGCTTAAAAATTGCTTTTACCTTTTGCATTGGAAGAAGCTCATTATCTAGCACATAAATTTTATCTAAGATAAAAGCCCGTTCATTAACATTTCCTTGAAGAAAATGAACTTCAGCTATTTGCTTATAAAGATCAGGCATGACTTCTGTGGCCAAAAGATGTCGCCATCTTGCGCAAACGCTAAATAAGGAAGGGCTAGCGCAGGCCTTTAAAATAGGAACTAGTATTTCACTAGGTAAATGTTCAATGCAGATAGAAGAGCTAGGGTTCATTGTATAGGTTTCTTTAAATTAATTATATTATAGTCGTTTTTAGGGCAATGTATACATGAACACACCAAAACGTGCAAGCAAGATTTAGAAACAAATAGCAGAAAAGATATTAGTGGCTTTTGATGAGCCGGAAGGCTCTCTACATACTTGGAATCTTTTAAGCATATGATTTGCTCCTTTAACCTATTAGTTGATGAAGACGCAAGACATTTCAGTTACAAACAAAATACAAGCAAAAACGCTGCCTTATTTCATCTGAAATGCTTTTCAGCGGATTTTCATTCAGTTGAAGCCCTCTTAAAGCAGTCAGGCTTCCTATCATCTCTGCCGGAAGGGTGGTGAGCTGGTTGCTACTTAAATTAAGCACCTCCAGATGCGATAGCTGCCCAATCTCTATAGGAAGAAAGTTAAGCTTGTTGTTGCTTAAGTAAAGCTCTTGTAGCTGTGATAGATACCATATCTCTGTAGGAAGGCTGATAAGCTGGTTGCTGCTTAATCCAAGCTTTTGCAACTGCAACAGCTGCCCTATTTCTGCCGGAAAGGTGGTGAGTTGGTTGTGGTCTAAGCCAAGCTCTTGTAGTTGTGGTAGCTGCCCTATCTCTTTAGGAACATTGGTAAGCTGGTTGCGGTCTAAGCCAAGCGCTTGTAGCTGTGATAGCTGCCCTATCTCTGGAGGAAGGTTGGTAAGTTGGTTGCTGCCTAAGATAAGTGCTTGCAGCTGTGATAGCTGCCTTATCTCTGCCGGAAAAGAGGTAAGCTGGTTGTTACTTAAATCAAGCACTTGCAGCTGAGATAGCTGCCATGTTTCTGCTGGAAGGGTGTTAAGCTGGTTGTTATTTAAGTCAAGCTCTTGTAGCTGTGATCAGCCATTCCCGCAAATAAAAATTTTAACGTTATTTAAAGATAATCCTTAGGTCTGCTTATCTAAAAGCAAAAGGGTACCTTAAGCTTTCTTTGCCGAAGTTAATATTTAATTTAAATTTAAGAATTTCTATACTCAAGGGTTCAAAGGGCACTTTTAAGCTTTTTA
>NZ_VJOT01000036.1 GCF_011087585.1 Neochlamydia sp. AcF84 | reverse complement strand
ATTCATACCGCTCCCAATTAAGCAAACGCTCCTATCATTCCTTTATTCCAGTGTACAAATAACCCTGGGTTTTCTTTTACTATCTTTCCTATAAAGATAGTCGTTCTTGTTTTATGACCTGCAAGTTCCTTGTATTTACGCATTCCCCAAGCCACTAGTGTCTTATTGAAATGTCTGCAGAATTTGTATAGAGCTGATGGAGAATATTTCCCATAGTATACTAGCCATCCTCTGATAACTGGATTATACGTTTTGGCTATATCTCCAAGTTCTAAATCTGTTCTATTTCTTATATTCCATTGCCTAATGGTTGCTTTCATAGATTTTAGCGCCGCTTGGCTTACTGCTGGTGTAAAACTTATAAATATGTTATTTCGTTTACTGTTTTTGACCAGTCTTGGCCGAAAGGTATAGCCTAGAAAATCAAATTTTGTTTCCTTGTATTTTCCCTTGCGGCTTCCATCTTTACAGTAAATAATCTTTGTTTTATCTGGATGAAGCATCAAACTACATTCTTCAAATCGTTTCTTTAGATTTGTTAGAAGGTGTTGAGCGTCTTGTTCTGTGTTACAGTGTATTAATCGTCGAGTAGCGCGAGGGAATCACACCCTCACGCTCTCACAGTTCCGTACGTGAGCCTCTCAGCTCATACGGCTCCTATTGTCTAGTCGCAGGTAGGGCTCCCATTTTCCAGTGAGCAAATAGCTGAGGTTCTCGTTTTGCGATCCCTCCCAACCAATGCATTGCTCTTCTGCTGTGGCCTCTTAACCTCTTGTATTTCCTTTCCGCCCACCTTGCTAATGTACGGTTTGCAACATTGAAAATTTGATAGAGTTCTGATTTGTAATATTTACCATAGTAGTTAATCCAACCTCTTATCATAGGATTGAACATTCTTGATAAATCTACAATCTTCTTGTCACTGCTCAGATGCATTTTCCAACTTCTCATCGTACTCGTTATTGCTTTCTTTGCTTTATTGCTTACTGCGGGACTAAAGTTGATGAAGTGCTTTCCATACCGATTCTTTGATCTTCTGGCTCTAAAAGTATATCCCAGAAAATCAAATTTCTCGTTTAGGTATCTTTTTCTTCGTTGATCATCTTTGCAGTAGACGATTTTTGTCTTTACAGGATGCAACTCCAGTTTGCATTGAGCTAAGCGTTCTGCAATAGCTTTCTTTATTTCATTGGCTTCCGCTTCCGTTTGACAGTGAACCACTAGATCATCAGCATAACGCTCGAATGGATTACCTGGATAGAATTTCCTCATCCATTCGTCTAAGGCATAATGGAGAAATAGATTGGCTAGTAAAGGGCTGATTACGCCCCCTTGTGGAGTCCCTCTATCTCTTTTTATAAGTTTTCCGTCTGCATCTTGCTCTGGCGCTTTTAGCCAGCGTTCTATATACAGAAGAATCCATTGGCTTTCGGTGTGTTTCTTGACGGCTCTCATGACGAGCTCGTGGTCTAAATTATCGAAAAATCCTTTAATATCAAGGTCAATCACATAGTCGTTGCGCCAACATCTCTGTCTAGCAACTCCTACGGCTTCTAACGCTGATTTTCCAGGTCTGTATCCATAAGAATCAGGATGAAAATGTGGGTCAATCTCTGGCTCTAGATACAGCTTAACGACCATCTGTGCGATTCTGTCTGATACTGTGGGTATTCCCAGCTTTCTCAGCTTTCCATCACTTTTTGGTATGGCAACTATCTTTACGGGGGGCGGAAAGTAGCTCCCCGACGATAGGCGATTCCAAAGTTTATACAGATTGTCTTTAAGATTCTTTTCGAATTCTTCTATAGACTCTTCGTCAACACCTGCTGCTCCTTTGTTAGCTTTTACTCTCTTGTATGCTTCCCATACAATGGATTTTGAAATACAATAGGACTTTGCTGTATTCATCGATTCCTCCTGTTTCCAGTTGTTCGATTAATCTTAAGCTAAACAATATAGTCCCCTTCGCTCCACCTTTATTACAAAGGCTTCTTCACTACTACGGGCTATTCCGCCCCTGTTCCTTGCATCGGTACTCTGGTTCTTATGGGGCTTCCATTTGAACTTCTCCCTTTTCATCAAGGCGACAGGTTCCCACGTTCCATATAAGAGCCTGTAGTTAAGTTCACGCCACCTATATGCCGGATGCCATCTAAGCAGTTAATATTAGGTTTCCCTTAGATTTGTCCTGGGTTAACGACGGCCCCCCAGTTTTGACATCATCCCTACTCTTTCGACACGTCATCAGTGGTTCATTTGCATTCGTCTCCTTAACTCTCACCTGATATAGTCTTGCTATACCTTTTCCTTAACGCTCACCACATGGACTCTTTACCCATGCAGCTTAAGGTGGTTTGTAACCTATGCCTAAATCATCGGTTACTAGGGGCCTTCCCTAATCTCTTATACAGCATCTTTGACCCGCCGTTGGCTTGTCAAAGTTCGTGGCGCACCATCATCAGAATACCTACACCATGGCATGCTAGGATATTTCCTTGTCATCCACGTGTCAAATACATAATGAAGAAATAGATTGGCAAGCACTGGGCTA
>NZ_VJOT01000035.1 GCF_011087585.1 Neochlamydia sp. AcF84 | reverse complement strand
CACTGCGCCTGTCAGAACAGCTGCTGCAATCGTCCCTTGTAAAATCTTGCTAAGTCCAGCTTCACCCAATCTAGATCTCCATCTAATTAAAGAAGTAGGATGGATAGGCAGCGCATGATGCCAAAACTCATACCCACAAAAGTATTGCCAATAAGGATTTTCTACCCATCGATGCACCACATTTACATCCGAAAGCCCATACATATGCTGCAAGATAAAGAGCCCTACAACTAGCCTTACAGGCTTAGCTGGCTGCCCTATCTTTTCTACAAACAACTTATCAAACTCTTCTTCAAGCTGCTTCCATTCAATCAATTTGGATAGCTGGATAAGAGGATGATCTAGATTGAGTTCATCGCTAAAGCGAGATTTAAAAAGACGGCTTTGTTGGTTATCTAGCTTGATTGGTTTCATAGTCAACTTTGCAAGAAATTAAGAGCTTTATAATGATTTAGGCGTAAATAAAGTATAGCGATTTGGGAGAAAAAACGCTCTCAAATTATTGCTTAAGCATGAAACATCCTTTAAATCATGTCAAACTATATATAGTGGTTTGAATTTTAAATTTCTGTTCATTAACATATACTTAAAAAAGAGTAATCAATGGTTTGAGCAAGAGTAGAAAACTTACTTAAGTTTGCTGCCACAATCTTCTTAAAATTAGCCCAAAAGGTTTCAATAGGGTTTAGATCTGGAGAATAAGGCGGTAAAAATAAAATCTCACACCCTGCCTTTTTAATAAGTTCATCAGTGGCTTGCGATTTATGGAAGGTAGCATTATCCATTATCAGAACTTGTCCTGCTTTAAGTTCAGGTATCAATATTTTTTCTAGCCAAATGTTAAACAGAAGAGAATTACAAGTACCTGTATAACAAAAAGGAGCTAAAATTTTAGACTTGCATTTAGCTGCTATAAAGCTTTCTCTAGCAAATGAACGACGTGCTATAGCACCATAAATCTTTTCTCCTATAGGTGCTCTTGCATGCTGGCGCTGTAAGTAGGCATTTATCCCGCTCTCATCTATGTAAATCCTATTTTCTTCCGGAATGTTTTCTAGCTTTTGTCTAAATTCTTCTCGCTTATTCTCATCTCTTTCCTTGTAGAAGGGTGTCTTTTTTTTAAAGTGATTTTCAGTCTTTTACAGGCATAAAAAACTGCAGTTATCGTCACTCCGAATGCCTCAGCTATTTCCCTAAGGTAGGCATCAGGATTTTGTTTTATATATAATTTTAGCTTTTCACTATCTATTTTACTGGGGCTCTGTCGTCTTTTTTTAGGAGCAAGACAACCTTGTTTTTTTCGCTTAATCCAGTTGGTTAACGTGCGAACTGTTACACCAAACACCTCACTAGCTGTGGCCATTGAGCCGCCATTTTCTATATAATTCAAAGCTTTTTTTCTTAAATCGTGTGAATATACCATGTCAATTGATTATACATACATCCTTAGAAAAATAAAATTCAAATAACTATAGTAGGAATTAAAGGTAACCAAAGCCATCTTAAAGCAGAAGCGTATAACTTCTTTGAGCAAGCAAAAGCAGTTAATTACCAGGGAGTAGAGGGAATAACTCGAGAGGAAACCCATGAAAAAAATCGTGGTCGCATAGAAAGTCGTCATGTGTGTGTAGTCAATGCTTTACAGTGGCTTCCTCAACGGGAGAAATGGCATTTGCAGTCCATGATTGAAATACGTTCTGAACGGAAGGTAGCAGATAAAGTAGAACAAGCTATCCGCTATTATGGATCTAGCCGAAAAGCAGGGGCCAAAGAATTTGCCAAGTGGATTCGAGCGCACTGGACGATAGAAAATAGTTTGCACCATGTAATGGACGTGGTTTTTAAAGAAGATGCTTCATTAAGTGATGTAGGCTTTAGTGCTGAAAACATGGCTTTAATCAGACGCTTAGCTGTTAATGTAATAAGAACCATGGATTCTGGCCGAGGGATTACCGATGCTAGGCGAAATGCTACTTATGCACCTAATTATCTGAGAGGATTACTAGGTAAGGTGTTTATCAAATAATTCTCATCAAAATGCCCTGTTTGCTTATTGGGTTGAACCTGCGTAAAAAGAACGGGGTTTAATTTGGGTTGCTAAACTTTGTATTACAAGAAAATTTACTAAATGCATCTCAAATACTTAAATCCCACATTCCGCCAGGGAAATTGCATGAAGATTTTATTTACCATTTAGCATTTCCATCATATACTCTCGATTCCATCCAGCTTTTGCTCTCTTACCCTTAATTCCTGCTTTTGTTTTTGTATCAGCTTTTAGTAGATTCATTGTACATCTTTTCAAAACTGATAGATTTTGGGCGCCGTGGTCTTTACGGACTTTGCTTTTATCTTCTCCATAAGAAACATCTAATTGCCAATGAACCTTATGGTGAGTCGACCTGTGGAACTTCCCCACAAGCCTCTCGTAGAACGGTACAGGAACCTCTCAATTCATACCGCTCCCAATTAAGCAAACGCTCCTATCATTCCTTTATCCCAGTGTACAAATAACTCTGGGGTTTTCTTTACTATCTTTCCTATAAAGATAGTCGTTCTTGTTTTATGACCTGCAAGTTCCTTGTATTTACGCATACCCCAAGCCACTAGTGTCTTATTAAAATGTCTGCAGAATTGGTATAGAGCTGATGGAGAATATTTCCCATAGTATGCCAGCCATCCTCTGATAACTGGATTATACATTCTGGCTATATCTCCAAGTTCTAAATCTGTTCTATTTCTTATATTCCATTGCCTAATGGTTGCTTTCATAGATTTTAGCGCCGCTTGGCTTACTGCTGGTG
>NZ_VJOT01000034.1 GCF_011087585.1 Neochlamydia sp. AcF84 | reverse complement strand
AAGTAACTGCCATAAGCTTTCTTTTTTGCCATGGCGTTTAATTCCTCTATTGTATGATAAAAAGCTACAAACATGGTTTCCTCCTTTCCAAACCTTTTCTCTCCCTAAATTATCCTCCTTATTTGAATTTAGAAAAAGGCTGTTTGCAATTCTCAATAGCTGCTACTTACGGAGTTCGTTTAAATGGTATAATTCTGCTTCAACGCCCATCTTTTTAATTCCTAATGATAGATGTCGGCAATTAAGTTAAAGCATGGCGCCAAGCTTGTACCTCTATTTTTATAACAATTTTAGATGAGAATTTTTTAGTTATAAATGTTGGGCAGTAGCTTTTTTAACGCGTGCCAGGATAGCCTTGGATTTATAAACACTCGCGTGGGTCGAGCGATTTTAATGCGGAAGAGGTTGTATCCCACATTCCGCAGGTTAATTTCCATTGGCCTATAATTTCTGAATGAGGGTTGAGTTAAAACATAAAATCCTACTCATCAAATAGTTAATTAATCCTCCTGTAGTCATAATAGCTTGGGGATTATGATGGATTAATTAATTTATCATATTCCCTTATCTCAATTTTATTGCATAGTGTAGAAACAATCCTAAGGGATTAAAGTCCTTGCTACAATACTTTTTCATCTTTCATGTTTTCGCTTTCTTTGCTTATAGAGGAACATGAATAGTTTTTTCTAAAAAAAGCTGGAGGCCGACGTTCCTCTCTTTGAATTTAATCCCTTGATTGCTAAGTCGTTAAAAAAATTAATTCTTTAATTTAAATTCTATTCATATTACTAAAAAAAAATAATATCTTGAAATCGTTATAACCTGCGGAATGTGGGTTGTATAGCCTAGAATCATAATTTTTACCATTACAGTAGGAGATAGCAATCACTCTTTTGCTCTTTTTAGGCTACGCTTTGGCTAGCAGCAGGCTAGCAAAATAATATTTTATACATCCATTTATAGCACTTATCTATTCAGCAAAGTAAGCTTGGCTATGATCTTACCTCTACAAATATTAAGCTTTTTCGCGTAAAATAGCAAACTCACTAGAAAGCTAACCTGATAAAAATAAGAAACTTATCTCTCTTAGCTTAACTATTTGTAATTCGAGAGAAGTTATGCTAAACTAACTCCCTAATTTTCAAAACCAAGGACCTTATTATGAAGGTAGCCATCAGCTCTTTCACCGCTGCCCCTTCTACTCCCTTTTCTTCTTTAGGTTCGAATCCTCCCGCTATTGAAAAACGCTTTCCCACTCCTCAAGCCCAGCAACCTTTTTGGTGTTCCCTAGGCAAAAAGCTATTGAAGAGGGTAGGTAGAGAAGAAACTCCTTTGATAAAAGCCATCAACGCTCTTGCAAAACGAACAGATATAATAAAAGAGAGCAGCCAAAAGGTTTCTCTTTTTTTAGAAGCCGTGGATTCTAAGCATTTATTTAGGCTAGAAAAAAAGCTAAGAATCATTATAAAAAACATGTCTGATCTAGAAAGAAAATTGCTTTTAGAAAAAGCATTGAAAACAGATTTTGAGAAAGGTCAACGTTTTCGAGGGAATCAATGCATTCAATGGATGTCTCTTAAGCACTTGCGCTCTTTAATCTCGTTAACATCATGTGAAGGAAAAGAGATTCCTCTAATAGATCAAAAAGCCTTGGATACTCATCTAATAGCTAAACGTGTGGATACGGTTAGGCAAATTATCAAAAAATATGAGGGGGAGGAAGCACGTATGAAACTCCTGCATACCTCTAAACAATTTTTTCTTTTTAGAATCTTTAATAATCTTGTTCGTACACTCATTGTCGCTTTTAATTTATTAGAATTAGGCAAAGAACCCAACACCTATTTTGAAACCAAATATATGTTGGATATTTACTGGAGGCTTCTTGAAATTCCTCTTCATATTATCAAATTTGTTCTTCATCTAATCGTTAATCCCTTTATCTCTGTAGCAGTTATTGCCGGGGGCACGGTAGCAAGTGGAATTGCCAGTCTCTTTTTTAAACGATGGCTAAATAGATGTCCCAATCAGCTTCCCTATTGCATAAATTTAACTCAACAAATTAAAAATGGCTTTATCAAACCTATCTATGGCAGAGAGCAAGAACTGGATGAAATCATTCAAGCTTTAGCCTGCAACAATGAAACAGGCCGTAAACATCCATTGCTTATTGGTAAATCAGGGATTGGAAAAACCGAGCTTATGAAAGGCTTAGGCTGGCGGTTAGCTACTGGAGAAGTTCCTCCCGTTCTTAAAAATAAAAAACTTTTTTACGTAAATAGTGGTGAATTAGCTCGCAATGGAAATCTATTCGATTTTAAATCTCCGCTGAAGCAGCTTATAGACAAGATTGGAGAACATAGAAAAGATATCATTCTTGTGTTTGAAGAAGCTCATAACTTAAGTGATATTTCAGGCCAGCGCTTTAATAGCGTGATAGACACTTCCCCCGACAGTTTATTTTATGTAGTTGGAATTACTACCCCTGAAGAATATGAAGCAAAAATTGAAACGACAACTTTAGACAGACGTTTTAAGAAAATACCTATTCAGGAAGCTTCATTAGAGCAGACCCGCACTATTCTAAGACATATGAACCGCCAAGAGGCTAAAGATATCAGAATTTCTAAAAAGGTTTTAAATCATATCTATGAACAAACGAGCTCTAAGATTGTTAAACGCCATCAACCTGACAAATCGATTTTCGTGCTATCCGAAGGCATAAAAACTGTGCGCTCTTTACAAGAAGGGGGTAGCTTTAAAGATAAATTAAACCAGCTAATGGCTAAAAAAGAAGATTTAGCTTCTAAACTTTCTCAAAAAAAATTGCATGGACTTTCTTTACAATCTCCTCATCTTCGTAAAATCTCTCTTGATTTGCAAACAATTGAAAGAAAAATTGAAACATGCCTTAAAAAGATAGAGTTAAAACAGAAAGCTTTTCAGACTTTTTTAGATCTAAAAAAACAACAAGAGTGGCATGAAAAATGGTTTTATAATACGAGCGAAGTCCTAGTAGATCAAGCCACCAAAGGAGAAAAAACTCCTAAAATTTTAGAAAAATTATACCTTTTTAATGCCTATTTTTTACTTCCGCAACTTGATCGGCATCTTTCTAATTTTGTCGCTAAGCATCAAATTGAAGGGGAGGTAACTAAAGAAATAATCACTACAATTGTCGATCGTCTAGCTAAACAAGAAAAGATTGAGCCTGCAAAGGTTTCTTAAAAGGTCGAAAGCATGTGCATTAATAAAAAGACTTTAAAAGCTAATTACTTAAAGATAAAAAAGATTTTTATAAAAGAGCTTGTCTTGATTATTAATAATATGCTTTTAAAAAACTTAGCCTGCATACCCAACCCTCTAAAAGATGTCTCTCTGCTTAATGAAAGGGATTTTATGAAGTATAGGAGTACATGAGGAGTAGCTCAAAAGCGTATAAACCAAAGGTTGGATATTTAATGAAAGAAAAATGTATGTAGAGAACTTATCCTTATCTTTCGAGCTCTTCTTCTTGAAAATATTTTAAACTTGGCCGGGCCCCTCTTTAAAAACCCAGAGAAATTTAAGAAAAAATTTCCTCTTTTAAAATAAATATCTTCAGAACCACTTAAGACTTTATTCTTTCCTATAAAATGCCACCACTAAAATTGCCTACAATTTAAAGAAGTAATAAAATGAGCCCTAGCTCCACTGCTCTTGAACACCTGCCTAATGAAATACTCACCCTTATTTTAAGGGGTTGCGCTAGCCCTTCTTTAGCTAGCGTTTGCATAAAATGGCATCATCTACTAGCTACCGAGGTAATGCCCTCTCTTTATAAGCAAATAGGTAAAATTCATTTTCCTGAAGGGAATGCTATTGAACAAGCTCGTATTTTAGATAAACTTTATAAACTAGAAACTAAGCTCTCTAAGCTAGAAAAGATAAATAAAATCTTTAAAAAGCTCTTTACTCAGGTTAGCACTCTTTCTCCTTTAGATTTCAAAGGAATAACAGAGAAAAAGCAACATTTTACTTTGACTAATTACTTCTCTTATCTCATAAATGTTAATCGCCTCTTAATATGGAAAAGACTTGAAGGAGGAATGGAATACTTAAACCAAGAGAAAATTAAACATTTGCCTTTAGCAAAAAAAGGAGAGCTTTTTAGAGAATGGATTGAAAGGTATAGCAAAAATATTACTCTATTAGATCTAGAAAGAAGTGGCTTAACTTTCTTACCTTTAGAAATAGGACAGCTATCCAAGCTGCAGTATCTTTTCCTACAGAATAACCAGCTTACCTTTCTTCCTGCTGAGATAGGACTGTTGCCTCAGCTACAGGAGCTCGACTTAAGCAACAACCAGCTTACCATAATCCCTGCAAAGATAGGTCAGCTAACACAACTGCAACTCCTTGGCTTAAGCAACAACCAGCTCACCACTCTTCCTGCCGAAATAGGACAGCTTTCTCAGCTATGGAGCCTTGACTTAACCAACAATCAGATCCTCACTTTTCCCAGCGCAATAGGAAGATTAAGTCAGTTACAAAAGCTTTACTTAAATAACAACCAACTTACCTCCCTTCCTAAAGAAATAGGGCATCTGATTCAGCTAAGAAGCCTTTACTTAAATAGTAACCAGCTTACTACTCTACCTGCTGAGATAGGAGAATTTGTCGAACTTGAAGAGCTTTACTTAAATGACAACCACCTCACCTCCCTACCAGCAGAGATAAGGCAGTTATCACACCTGCAAACGCTATGCTTAGACAGAAATCAGCTAACTTTCCTTCCTGCAAAGATAGAGCAACTTTCTCAGCTGCAAACGCTTTCCGTGAATAATAACCAACTTACCACTCTTCCTACAGAAATAGGAGACCTGCATCAGTTAAAAAGCATTTATTTAAACAGAAACCAGCTAACTTCTCTTCCTTTAGAAATTAGCCACCTTTCTCAGCTGCGAACGCTTTCTTTAAATAACAACCAGCTTACCACCCTTCCCGTAGAGATAGGGCAACTTTCTCACCTGCAAATACTCTACTTAAACAATAACCAACTTACCTCCCTTTCCCCCACCCTAGGAGAGTTATTTTCATTGGAATACCTAGAGCTAAATTATAACCAACTCACTGCCCTTCCTATAGAAATAAGGCAGCTTTCTCAGCTGCGAACGCTTTCCTTAAATAACAACCAGCTTACTACTCTTCCTGCAGAAATAGGGCAAATATTCCAGCTAGAAGACCTTAACTTAGAACACAATCAGCTAACCTCCCTTCCTATAGAGATCACGCGGTTATCTAAATGGTTAGCTCTTAATTTGGATGAAAATCTACTCCAGGATATTTCGGAGGAAATAAAACAGCATTTTAATTTGTAGCTGCCAGGGCTTGTTTCTTTATTACTTAATATGTTAAAGACATGCATAGCTGTTTAGAAAAACATAAAAGAGAGATAGCCTTTAGCTTACTATAAAGCCATTGAGCCCGTATAGGAGATAAGTTAACTTTAGATCCAAGTTACTCAGTACTTTACTAAAACCAACTCTACTTTTTAAGCAGGTAAGGTTTTACTGAAGGTACTCTTCAACAAGCAACAAAAATTTTTATTATTAGAGCTCGCTTTTTCCGCTATGGATTTTCCAATGTCGTTAGCAAAAAAAGCCTCTTGCATGCTAAAGTCAAACCTTTAAAGAATTCAAAGTAGGAACTATGACATCTGCTCAAGCACAAAAAGATTATGAGGTCTTGCATGAAAAATCCCGTTATAGTCGAATTTTAAGTGGAATAACGTCTATATTAGACTGGGATCAAGAGACTTATATGCCTCACGCCGCCTCCGCTATTCGCTCTGAGCAGCTAAAAGTGCTGGCAGGAATTATTCACAAGTCCAAGACCTCTCCTGCATTTGCCAAATCTCTTGCAAAGCTTATCGAGCTCAATACAGGTAAAATAATTGCTAAAGGATTAAGTGCTCAGCAAAAAGCTGCTTTGCAAGTTTGGAGAAGAGACTACCAACAAGAAAAATGTCTTAGTGCCAATTTTGTAGAAGAGTTTACTGCTACTACGTCTCAAGCCATCATGGCCTGGCGTACCGCTAAACAGCAAAACAATTTTTCTATTTTAGCCCCCTATTTAGAAAAAATCATTTACATGAATCGCAAAAAAGCAGATTTACTAGGCTATCAAGATCACCCTTATGATGCCTTACTAGACCTTTACGAACCTCACACTTCTACCGCGGAAGTTTCCACTCTCTTTGCAAATTTACAGCCCCCCATCACAAATCTTTTAAAAAAAATCAGCTCTTCTAAAAAGATAGGCAATAGTTTTCTATTTGGAAACTTTGATCCCGAAAAACAGCTAGAATTTGGACAGCAGTTGATGAACGCTATAGGCTATGATCAGACTAGAGGGCGGCTTGATATATCCTCTCATCCCTTCTCTTCTGCCAGCCATCCTACTGATAGTCGGATCACCACTCGCCTTCACCCTCATTCATTAATGAGCAGCATTTCGGCTATTATGCACGAAGCGGGTCATGGATTATATGAAATGGGATTGCTTTCAGAACATTATGGAAGCCCGTTAGGAGAAGCTGTTTCTTTAGGGTTACATGAAAGCCAATCGAGATGGTGGGAAACTCGCATTGGACAAAGCAAAGCTTTTTGGAAGCATTTCTTTCCTTTATTACAAAAAAATTTTCCTCACCAATTAGAAAAAATTCCAATAGCTTCATTTTATAAAGCAATTAATAAGGTGGAACCCTCATTGATTCGTGTGGAAGCTGATGAAGTTACCTATAGCTTACATATCATTTTGCGCTTTGAGCTAGAAAAAGCACTCATTGAAGGCTCTTTATCAGTCGATGAAATACCTGAGGCATGGAATGCTAAGATGCAAGAGCTCTTGAATTTAACGCCCTCCAATCCTGCCGAAGGATGCCTTCAAGATATTCATTGGTCAACAGGTTCTTTCGGCTATTTCCCTACCTATACCTTAGGTAATCTATTTGCCTCTCATCTTTTTTCCGCTTTTGAAAAACAACATCCTGATTGGCAAGAACAGGTGTCTAAAGGAGACTTACTATTTATAAAAGAATGGCTTAATTTGCATGTTCATCGTTATGGCAGGCAATATGATAGCAAGAAGTTGCTAAAGCTTGTAACAAAAAAAGAGTTTAACGAGAAGGCTTATATTGAGTATTTGTACGATAAATATAAAAGCATTTATAATTTCACAGATCTATAAAGTCGATTTTAGCAAATCTTCACAAGCGATTTTACTAAAACTTATGCTTCTCATAGGCTCACTTGGAAGCTATTTTATGATTCACTTTTTAGTGTCTAAAAGAGAAGATGAGAAGGAACGTCAAATAGCCTAGGAGACCACTATAAAAAAGTTAAAGACCTACAAATAACCTTAAAGACAGGATGCCATGAATCCAATCTTTTCTAGCCCGATTGAAAGGCTTCCTAATGAAGTACTAATTCCTATTTTAGGGCATTGTGCTACACCCTCTTTGTTTAGTGTTTGTAGACGCTGGCAACATCTTTTAACTACTGAAGTCATGCCTTCTTTATACCAAGGAATAATTAAGCTTCATTTTCCTTCAAGTTCAAGATATGATAGCATCCCCACTTGTATTCTCAATAAGCTTTACCAAATAGAAGAAAATCTTCCTGTAGTAAAAAAGGTAAGCACAATTTTCCATCAAGTTTTTATCTTAGCTGCCTCTCTCTCCCCTTTCGAGTTTAAAGAGAAAACTGAAGAAAAAAAAGCTTTCACTTTAAGTAATTATTTTTCTTATCTCTTGAATATTAATCGTCTTTTAATTTGGAAAGAAATCCCTGGTGGAGAGGAATTCTTAAACCAAGAAAAAGTCAAGCAGTTACCTCTAGAAGAAAAAGCAGAGCTTTTTAGAAGATGGATTAAAAATCATAAAAAAAATATTAAGCATTTAGATTTAAATCTCAGTGGATTGACCTATTTACCTCCCGACATAGGACAGCTGTCTCAGCTTCATATCCTTTACTTAAGCGAAAACCAACTGACCACTCTCCCGGCCGAGATCAGCAAGCTATTTGAACTCCAAAATCTTAACTTAAGCAGCAATCGTCTCAACACCCTTCCTGCTGGTTTAGGACAGTTATCTCACCTGAAATGGCTTAACTTAAATGATAACAAGCTTACCTCTCTTCCACCGGAGATAACACAGCTCTCTTGCCTACAGTGGCTTTGCTTAAACAGCAATCAATTAACTTCTCTTTCAATTAAGCTAGAACAGCTGCCCCAGCTGCACACTCTTTATTTAATGGACAACCAGCTAAACACACTTCCTCAATCAATAGGTCAGCTCTCTCAGCTGCAATGGCTTGATTTGGAGAGAAATGATTTCGCCTTTCTTCCGCCTGAGATAGAGCAACTCTCAAATTTACAGGATTTAAATATAAGCAATAACAAACTTACTTTCCTTTCTTCCAAAATCGGCCAGCTTGCTCAACTACGCTGGCTTCGCTTAAACAATAACCAACTCACACTCCTTCCTTCAGAAATAGGTCGTCTCTCTCAGCTATACACCCTTTATTTAAGCCACAATCAGCTCACTTCTCTGCCGGAAGAAATAGGTCAACTTTCTAAGTTAGAAGAGCTCTACTTAGACAATAATCAACTTACCTGCCTTCCTATTTCCCTAGGTAACCTAACTCAGCTACAGATCCTCTATTTAAATGACAACCACCTGGAGGGTCTTCCGGAAGAGATAGGTCAGCTCCCTCAGCTACAAGAGCTTTACTTAGACAATAACCCCCTTACCCTTCTTCCGTCCTCAATAAGTAGCCTACTACCTCAGCTGCGAAACTTTAAGATAAGCGAAAACTTATTAAAATGTGTTCCAAAGGAATAAAACAGCATTTTCAACTTTAAAGAGATAAAAACGGTCTCCATTTAACTAAAATCTCTTCCCCTTAAAGTAAAGAGGATTTAAGCCAGCCCTATCTTGGTTATTACCTCTAATAGATGAGGAGGAAAGTTTCTTTAAACCCATGCTTTAAGCGATTAATTGTAGTTTAAGAAAATCAAAGTTAAAAATAAGAGCGAGAGAAAATTTTAAAATCAAAAGGTAAAACTTGCCAGCAGGTATCGATGGCTCCCCTCTTTAGCAAAGCAGCTTTTTTTTAAATCTAATAAAATCCCTTTCCATAAAAAGGTGTCTCCCCACTTAAATTTAGAATCGCTGATTTTCAAATATTTAACTTGCACAAATAACTTTCTATCAGCTATAAGATACCCTTCAGATTTTAAGGAAGAGTGGCAGAGTGGCCGATTGCGTCTGTCTTGAAAACAGAAGGCCCTTCACGGGGTCCGTGGGTTCGAATCCTACCTCTTCCGACCTTGAAATGATCAAGCAAGTACTATAAGCTTATCAAAGAGCTCACACAGTGCTATGATCGCCTTTTTATCTTTCAATTCCAAGTTCGAAAATAATACCTTTTAAAGAAATTGCATCTGCATAACCAAAAAAGAAATTAGCCTTTTCCCAGGCTGCTTCTATCCGTAAAAACAAGCTTTTTATTAAGCATATGATTACATAAAGAGTGGCTCAAAAGCGTATAAGGATAGCTTAAAATCTCTCTTTTGCCTTATTAATCCAGCTTAACATCCGTTTAATCCTTGATAAATAGATCCAACAATTCTCTCTTATGGGGATTTAAGCTACGGGCTTTAGAATTTCTTTAATAATGTGTAAAAGGATAAGGGTAAAGCATCCTCTTATGCAATCTTAGGAGTACAACTAAACGCTTCAGAAAAGAGATAAAAAACGCACATAAAAAAATTTATTTACATCATCATCCAGATAAGGATCCAAAAAGATCCGATAAAAGTGAGTCGGATTACACAATTAGAAAAAAAAGTGAGAGGAAAAATTTAAAGAAGTTTCGCGGACATTTGCAACTTTAACAAGAGTTGGACTTAGCTTACCTAAGAGGTCATTGAAAATCCGCATTAATTTTTGTAGCTTCTTCAAGAATTGCCAATATTTCTGTAGCACGATAAATTTTATCGCGTCTAGTACTGTTGATCTGTTTGATAATTTTCGCTTCCTCAAGCTTTTGTATACCCCTTTGGGCTGTACTATAAGCGATTTTAAGTTCTTCTGCTATTCTGCTCGTGATAAGATAGGGGTTTACTGCAAGGTGTTCTACAATCAGTACAGGAACATTAGATGTGCTTCTTGCCACCTGCATTTTCCATTTATTCAACAAGTCATTGATTCTCTCTACCCGCGACAACACATCTTCAGTTTGCACCGCGATGCCATTCAAAAAATAAATCAACCATTCATGCCATGTACCTTTAGCACTCACGTTATAAAGCTGCTTGTAGTACTCATCACGCGTAGCTTTAAAAAAGGCACTTAAGTACAAGATCGGTGTTGGCAACATTTTTTGCTCAATCAACAATAATATAATTAGCAGCCGGCCCATGCGTCCATTTCCATCCAAAAATGGATGAATGGCTTCAAATTGATAATGGCATAGGGCAGTATGAATTAAAGGTGGAAGCTGCCTTTCATGTAGAAATTTTTCAAATTCACCTAAGCAATCCATCAAGTGATCTGGTGGAGGAGGAATGAATTTGGCCGTATTGAGCGTACAACCTGGTGTTCCTATCCAGTTTTGGCTACGCCTAAATTCTCCAGGGGTTGCATGTTACCCTCTAACACCTTGCAATAAATGGTGGTGAATTTCTTTAATGAGCCTCAATGACAGAGGAAGATCTCCTAATCGTTTTATCCCGTAATCGAGGGCTACAATATAATTTTGCACTTCCCGAAGATCATCGGGGTTTCGTTGCACACTAATCCCGACGCTAGCTGCTAGTATTTCTCCAATAGTTGCTTGAGTACCTTCGATTTTGCTCGAAAGAACAGCTTCACGGGTAATAAAGGGTCGCATTAATAGATGAGGATTGGGCAATTTGCCTCCTTCTCGAGCCAATTTACCTAATAAAAAATCCGCTCGTGACAAAGCACTTACTATTTGGGTGTTCCACTTGAATGGGAGTGATAGTGGATTTGGTACAAAAGCTTTATATCCACTTTAAAGATTTTATAATTTGTCCGGCAGGTGATTGTAGTATGTCCATTCATTCCTCGGTGGCTATAGGGATACATTAGCACTTATTATCGAAAATGTCAGTATTCGCTAATAACAAAGAGCTTTATAATCACCCTTGGGAATAAGATTGTTTGTTATTCTCGAATTATTTAGTTTTCGATAATAGGGTCGTTCTTTATCATCGCTAACGCAAATAAGACCGCTTTCTGTTACCAAAATTTGGGTTAAGCTGCAAAAGGAAGCAATTTCTTAGAAGATCGCTGTATGTTTTGCGCCTTATCTTGTGCATTTATCCAGCTATTGCTTACTCTTTAATCAAGATCTCCCTAATCCTTGCTCTCTTCACTGTTCTTACTGTAATCATTCGTTAATAAAAAAGCTTATTTAAAAGGTGTTAGGAAAGCAAGTGCGCACCGATTGAGTCTGCTCTAACACATCTATTTTTAAATTCACATATTGATCTTTACGTTTAATCAATAACCAATTTTTATCTTTTTCTTTTTTCCATTGCTGCAAGACAAAACCGCCTTTTAATTTATGGCCATGCAACTCTATCTCTAAGTGGCCCTTTTCTAAACCTTTTAAGCAAGCATTCTCAATATCCTTCTTAGCCTTCAATCCCGCTAAAGTGTAGATTCCTTCATCCCAAAGAACCACTTCTCCTGCTCCATAATTCCCTGGAGGAATAACTCCTTCAAAATGACGATAAGCTAAGGGATGGTCTTCTACACGAATGGCTAAGCGTTTATTGTAAGGATTAAGGGAAGGACCCTTGGGGATAGCCCAGCTTATAAGCACGCCTTGACATTCGATTCTAAAATCATAATGTAAATGAGAAGCTGCATGTTTTTGGATACAAAAAATGGGTAAGCAGCAAGAAGGGTCTACAGACACCTCTGGCATAGGGATAGAAGCTTTTTTTAATGTCTTTTTTTGCTGATAAGCTTTTAATATCATTCTATTCTCGCTTAACGATTAAATTTTTTTGGCCAGTTACCCGAGTTTATTTTTAATTAATCATCATTAAAATTAAGAAGCTAGAGCTCATTGATTTCAATAAAGCCTTTTTCTGTGGACTTTTGCTTTTTATCCCCCTCCTCTCTCTTAATTTTTGTGTAGCCGTTTAAATTAAGGCTGTAAAATCAAAGAATGAGCCCTAAGTTTAAGGGCCTTAAATTTTCTAAAGAGAAGGTATAAAGTTAGAGGCGGAGAAATTAAGGATAATCCCGAGATATGAAACTGAAGTTACCCCTTAAAAAAATTTTAAGAGCGCTAATGACTACAGCGGTACATCTACCTTTCTTTATCCCTTAAATTTGTGATTTTTAAATAATCTTTTTATCGTTAGTTAAGGCCTTACAGAGATATTAAAAGCCGGTATTTTTCAAAGCGTTTTTCCGCGCCTAGCATGGCGTACTTCCGAAAGCATGCTAAGCATGCTTTCGGAATAACCTCTTGATTGATTATTTGGAGGCCTGCTTATTTATCCCTGAAGTAAACATGGAACCCTCAGCAAGCTTGGTCAGTTTTTTGTCGGTACTGGCCTCTTCTTGCAAGGTCTCATCCAAAAGGTTTACTACCTCGTCTAAACTCAACCATGCCGCATGGGCTTTTGCCGTTCCGTAACCAGCAATTTCATAGTGCTCGATTTTTTGGGCGGCACCGATCAGGCCAGCATCTTTTAGATCATCGGGAGCGTGAATTTTTATAATCTCTTCGCCCTCCGCAATCATACCTTTCATCGCCTTGCAAAAGTTAGTATGACTAGCTTCTGCGTCTAAGTAGGATAAAGCAATTTCTAACCGCTTAACCTGCTGTTTAGTTTCCTGTAAATGCTTTTCAAATGCTGCTTTTAGCTCAGGATGAGAAGCGGCCTTTTGCATGAGGGGTAAGGCTTCCAACATTTGCATTTCCCCACTTAAGAGGTCTTGTAACTCATAGACAAGTAGATCTTCCATACTAGTGAACTTCATATTTACCTCCCTAAGTGTGTGCTTTCATTTTTCCATTTACTTAATTCTTTTTCTGCTTGGTCTTTTTTATAACCATAGTTTTTTTCCAAGCTACCTAACATTCGCTCCCAGCTTCCATCAATTCTTAAAAGATCATCATCAGTCAATTTGCCCCATTTTTCCTTAATTTTCCCTTTGAGCTCATGCCAACTACCCTCGAAAAATTCTTTATTCATTTTTTCTCCTGTATAGTTAAAGGTTTAATCAGATTTTATTAAGTTAGGCTGGATTTACGGTTTTCAACCGTAGTACTTTCAAAAGAATTTTTTTTGCTTGTGAACGATGTGTTGCAGATTTACGTGCTGTACTTTTCTTTTGCGCTACCATGAGACTCCTTTTGTTAACCTTATAGAGGTTAATTTTAATGGTTTTTCTTATGTTCGGAACGATTTCATCCGAAAGGCGACAAAATTTTAAGCCCTACTTAAGTGTAAGTCAAATAGGGTAGACGTAATTTAAATATGGCAAATGTAATCTTGAAGGTCAACATTATTCTAAGCAATTTTACGAATTTTTTAAAGCGTGGCAGCTTTTCTAAGAAAAAAGGTAAAAATATACTGCCTATAGGAGTGAAAGTGAATGATCATTTTTATTTATTCTTTCCTTTTTTTGAAAAAGATTGTGTTTTGAATCCTTTTTTGGCAAGATATTTGCTCCAGGAAGAGTGGCAGAGTGGCTGAATGCGTCTGTCTCGAAAACAGATTTACTCGTAAGGGTAACGGGGGTTCAAATCCCTCCTCTTCCGATTTATTTTTAACCCATGCAAGTGATTAATTGTGATAGCAATCATTTTTTCCATCCATCGTTTTTTGAGAAAGATTTTTTAGATTCCCACGCATGATAAAGTCAATGGGCTGCCCCTCTTCTTCAGGAGTATCCATATACAAATGATTAAGGGTCCCCTTAAAAAAGTTGAAAAGTTAATACGGCCGACTCTGAGCATTTTTAAATAGGATAGAAAAATAAGAGATGAATAAGGCCTCGTTTCGGCTTACTCTTAGCTTTCTTCTCCATCTATCAGAGCCCCGGGCTAAATTTAGAGCGTATAATCATTAAAAATCGTATGTCTTACAATTTTTGCTTATTAATAGGGTCTCCTGCCCTTTTAATACAAAGGAAGAAGCGCTATTTTGGCTTATAAATAGAGGGAAGGTGCTGGCCCACGTTTTAGCCTCATTTTCTCTGTAAAAACCGTTCATTGAATATAAAGATAAAGCTGGCGATAAAAAGAGTTTAAATCAATAAGATTATACTCTTTTTTTTTAATGTGTGTTTCCATTTTTTTACATATTTCACAAGCCTTAAAACGACCATAAAAGCCTGCACTGCCGGCTATTTTGTGGACAATGAATTGGAATTCTTCCCAAGGAAGTTGATGGGAATTATTTTTGATTAACTTTTCTAGTATGCCTAATTTTTCATAGCTAGAGCTTTCATAGGCCTTCATTAACTGCTCTGGAATTTCTGCTACCCAGTCGCCTTTAAGTTTTTCGTAAGCCTCAAGCTGGCATAACTGACCTAAGAGATAACGAGCTTCTTCAGAGCTCATCATCTTGCCTACTATATACCGTACTTTTTGGGTTGCTTTAAGCTCCTGCAGGAATGAAACATTAGGCAAATCCACATAAGCTAAAGAAAAGGAAAGTTGATCAAGCATGACTAGCTGCTCGCAGTAAGACGAATTGAAAATACAGGCATACGAGCTTTGATCCCTCATTTTCTCTTGCGCCTGGTCAAACGTCGTTACTCCACTTACGCTCACACCTAAAGCTTCCCCCTCTTTTTTTATAAAATTACAAAAGTTTTTATCCTGATCGACACATAAGACCTGCATGAATACTTCCCTTACAATTTAGCTTATAATTTGCGTTAAAAGAAAGATGAGTTTGAGCTTGATCTTTTCTACTTTTAAAGCTTGCTCGCTGGCTCCCCTACAGCTTATATGACCGCTCAATCCGCCACTAATTGATTGCTTGAATGATGATTTTAAGCCTCATGCTAAAACTGAGGTTTTCTTGACAGCCTCTCTTCCCAATCAAGCTCTATAACTTTGGGGCGGGCTGCAGCAGCAAAGCACAAGATCTATTTGACAATTAACATTCTTATCACATAAAATGCATCTATTAATTTTTTGATTTAAGTATTATGTATGAAAGCCTCATTGAATAAACCTGTTTTCCCCCTGATTTCAGGCTATTCTTCATTCTTTTCCTCCCTTTTTCTTAGCTTGTTACGCTAAAAAACTTAATTTTCTTGCCTATGGTATGAAATTAAGGAAGATCATTTAAAAGATTAGAAAATTTGCTGACCAAGGAACTTTTTATATGTCGCAACCGCAAACAACCACCTGGAAAAGTCAGTCGGGATACGTATGGTCCTTAATAGGGTCTGCGGTAGGCTTTGCCAATATTTTAAGCTTTAGTGCCCAAGTTTACAAAAATGGAGGAGGCGCATTTTTAGTCCCCTATATCCTTGCCGTTTTCATGTTAGGCGTTCCCATGCTCATGCTGGAAGGCCTTATTGGTTATACTTGGAAGCTGCCTATTGTCTCTGCTTATCATAAAGTGTTAGGAAAAAAAGGAAAAGTGCTCGGCTGGCTCTCTGTGGTTGCTTGCTTAACAATAGGCGCCTTTTATATTGTCTTAACAGCTTATTCTGCAGCCTATACCTATTTTGCGGCCTCTAAACAGATCCCTTCTGACTCTAAGTCATTTTTTTTTCAAGAATTCTTAAAGACGACTGAAAGTATTCATCAATTAGGTCCTTTATCTTTTCCAGTCTTGATTGCTACAGTATCCATGTGCCTATTAACTTATCTTGTTATGATAAGAAATGTTAGGGATGGCATTGAAAAAATATGTACCTTATTCATGCCTTTACTAGCTTTTATCATGACAGCATTTGCTATTACTACGATGTTTCTTCCAGGAGGATTAGATGCTTTAAGACATTATCTGTCCCCTGATTTTTCTCGGCTAAATGACCCTACGCTTTGGCGTGATGTGTTTGGCCAGCTGTTTTTTAGCCTTTCTTTGGGTCTAGGAATTATTGTAGGCTACTCCCGTCACACTGATCAAAAAACCAATATAGCTCAGGCAATGTTTTGGGTAACGTTAGGAGACTTTGCCGTCTCATTCATTTCTGGCTTAGCAATCTTTGGATGCCTAGCTCACATCAGCCATATACAAAAGGTTCCGTTTGAGCAAATTCTTTCCTCAGACTCTACTTTTGAAATTGGTTTTATCTTATTTCCCAAAATCTTGCAATCTTTTGGTGAGCATTGGGCTCAGATAGTGGGTACAATCTTTTTCTTCTGCATTTTCATAGCTGGCATTACGGGAGTATTTTCTATAGCAGAGAGTATTGTAGGGAATGTAGAAAAAGAATTTACGCTATCACGTAAGAAAGCTGTCACTGTTACTATGTCGGCACTCCTTAGCATGGCGGTCCTCTTTTGTTTTGGTAATGCCTCGCATATTATCGATGCCCTTGCCCCCATGGTTTTAGGCATCAATATGCTGATTGGAGGGATAGCCCTCATTATTACTTTCCAATATGCTTGCCCTGCTTTGCGAGAAGATGCTATTTGGTATAATAGCTCTCAAGCTAGCTTCTTTTCTGTATCACTACGCTATGTAGGCCCGCTGCTGCTCACTATCATTTTACTTAGCAATCTATGGCATGAATTCCATACGCTTGACTTATCATCTTGCATTCGCTGGCTCTGGTTCACGATTGCCTTGATAGGCTCTGTGCTTATGGCTTATCAAAGGAAATACCAGCCTACACATGCATAAAGGGAATAAACATAGAAGAAACCCAGGGCTCTACATTCCGAGCTAAAAACAACATCTCTAACCTATCACCTTTGCATGAAACTCTAACAGGTGTTGAATCGTTTAGGCTATTTGGAAAAAACGCTTACTATGTCAGCTCACACAGCTTTGTCTAAGCAAGCTATTCAGCGTTTTCAAATGTAGAATAGCCGTAAGTATTTTTAAATTGGGGTGAGCTAAAATGAAATAAAAAGCTTTTAGCCATCTTATCTTTAAACAAGTCATCCGCTTTCCTTCCAGCAACTAAGTAAGCTTGGGCTAGCCTACACATTTATAATGACAAGAAGCTTCTCTCTTTTTCTGCAGATTGCTAGGCTGGCAAAACAACCTTTCTTGACAGGAAGAGGCTAGGCATATTGTATTCAATTATTCGCTAGAAGAATTAAAACATTGCGACAAAAAAAGCCGTTTTTCCCAAATAAGGCAAAGAATCAATCCTATTCTTTTAACCAAATCCAAATTGCCGCGTCACTTAATCGCCAAAACTTGTGGTGTCCTGGATACTTTGGAAGGTCTCCACCCTTTCGCTGGATCTATACGAATTCGTTTGACTTGCTTTTTTAATTTTTTTTATTCTGTCTTAAAGAAATAAAAATGATAAAAGGTCATTACTACTCAAGGAGATAAAATGCATCCTATCTCTTCGGCCTCTATTGAAAGCTTGCCCAATGAATTGCTGCTCCCTATCTTAGAGGCTTGCGCAGTTCCTTCCTTATTTAGCGTCTGTAAAAGATGGCATCATCTGCTGGCTTCTGAAGTGATGCCTTCTCTTTATAAACAAATAGGTAAAGTACATGTTTCCCAAAGAGATATTAACAAGCAGGCTTTTATCTTAGATAGGATTTATAAGCTAGAAAGTAGACTTTCTGAAACAGCTAAGGTAAATGCAATTTTCAGGCAAATCTTTACTTTAGCTAGTTCTCTTTCTCCTCTAGAATTTAAAGAGAAAACAGAAGAAAAAAGAGGCTTAACTCTGGCTAATTACGCTTCTTATCTCTTGAATATTAATCGCCTTTTACTTTGGAAAAAACTTCCTGGTGGGGAAGAATATTTGAGCCGAGAAGGAATTAAGCACTTGCCTCTAGAGAAAAAAGGGAAGCTTCTTAGAAATTGGATTGAAGAAAATTGTAAAAACATCACGATTTTAGATTTATCTGGAGTAGGCTTGACTTATTTACCCCCCGAAATATGCCAGCTATCTAAGCTGCAAGGGCTTTACTTAAATCAGAACCAGCTCTCCAGCCTGCCTGTAGGAATTGGGCAGCTATCTCAGCTGCAAGGGCTTGACTTAAATCACAACCAGCTCTCTAGCCTTCCTGCAGAAATCGGACAACTGTTTCAGCTACAATGGCTTTACTTAAATCAAAACCAGTTCTCTAGCCTGCCTGCAGAAATCGGGCAGCTGTCTCAGCTGCTAGTGCTTGATTTAAGCCAAAACCAGCTCACCAGCCTTCCTGCAGAAATCGGACAGCTGTCTCAGCTGCTAGTGCTTGAGTTAAGCCAAAACCAGCTCACCAGCCTTCCTGCAGAAATCGGACAGCTGCCTCAGCTGCTAGTGCTTGAGTTAAGCCAAAACCAGCTCACCAGCCTTCCTGCAGAAATCGGACAGCTGCCTCAGCTGCAAGGGCTTAATTTAAGCCAAAACCAGCTCACCAGCCTTCCTGCAGAAATCGGACAGCTGCCTCAGCGTGCGCTTATCTTAAATCAAAACCAGCTCTCCAGCCTGCCTATAGAAATCGGACAGATGTCCCAGCTGCGAGCGCTTTACTTAAGCCAAAACCAGCTCACCAGCCTTCCTGCAGAAATCAGGCAATTGTCTCAACTGCAAAGGCTTGAATTAAATCAAAACCAGCTCACCAGCCTTCCTGCAGAAATCGGGCAATTGTCTCAGCTACAATGGCTTTACTTAAATCAAAACCAACTCACCAGTCTGCCTGTAGAAATCGGGCAATTGTCTCAGCTACAATGGCTTTACTTAAATCAAAACCAACTCACCAGTCTGCCTGTAGAAATCGGGCAATTGTCTCAGCTGCAAGAGCTTATCTTAAATCAAAACCAACTTACCAGCCTACCTGCAGAAATCGGGCAATTGTCTCAGCTTGCCAAGCTTGAATTAACGGCAAATCCTTTGAAAGATATTGCAGAAGAAATAAGGCAGCGTTTTCAATTGTAGAATGGCCATAAGTACTTTTTAAATGGGGGGTGAGCTAAAATGAAGTAAAAAACTTTTAGCCATCTTATCTTTAAACAAGTATCCGCATTTAAATCAAAACCAGCCACCAGTCTGGCAGCAGAGATCGGGCAGCTATCCAAGCTGCAAACTCCACTTAAGTGGCAACCTGCTTACCATTTTTCCTACAGAGATAAGCTAGCTATCGCAACTGCAACTGCTCTTCTTGCAGAATAATCAGCTTACCTCCCTTCCTACAGAGATTGGGCAGCTATCGAAGCTGCAATGCTTTAACTCAGATAATAAACATCTTACTAATATTCCTCCGGGAAGTAGGGCAACTTTTTCAGCTTAATAGACTTTCTTTATGATACAGCCAACTAGCCTTGCTTCCTGCACAGATAAGTCAACTTTCTCGGTTACGCGACCTGTGCTTAAGCAATAGCCAGCTTACCTCCATTCTAAGAGAGATAAGGTAATTATCTTAGCTGCAATACCTTTGGCTATGCAATAACCAGCTAACTACTCTCTTCCCGCAAGCATAGGGCAGCTGCCTTCAGCTGCAAACGCTCTACTTAAGCGGCAACCAACTTACAGCCTTTCCGGCAGAGATAGAGCAGCTACTTAAACTATTAAATTTTAAGCTAAAGGGGAATCTACTAGAAAACATTCCAGCGAAAGTAAAACAGTTTTCCAAGCTATAGCTGAAAAGGTAGATGTCTTCACAACCTATAATATTAAAAGGGCAATGGGCATCCTCCAAGGCTTTTAAGAATATAGATTAACGTAAGTTATCGGATAAGAAAACACTCTAAAGGCAGTTTTAAATTATATCTAAACTGTAAGCCAACTCATTAACGTTTGTTTTTCCCTGCAAGTCAATTGAATGCAGGGCTTACAGGGCTCGTAAGCATAGGTCCCTGCTCCGCTGATTAGATTGACAAAAAAATGTCAAGGATTACGCTGGCAATGTTGTTCGATTTGACAAGAGTTTTTTTCAATTTAATTTTAAGTCTTTCAATGATGCCCCGTTTCCTTATTAAAATCTTATCTACCTGTGTGACATTAGCTTGCTTTTCATATTCTTTCTAGGCCTAGTAATAATTCCTAACCTCTTTTTGTAAAGCTTGATAAACATTTGGTAGGATACCTATCTCTTGTCGGTAAACATTTTGCCAAAAATGTTTTTAGGCAGGTCAGAGACAGGGACTGGAGTCTCCCCATTTCCTGGTGCTAACATATAAGCAAGCATTTCCCCTTTATCATTAATAGCTAAGTGTAATTTGAATCCATAAAAGTACCCTGTAGAAGTTTTTCCTCTTTTTGCTATCTTTTTTAAAACTTGGAAGGAAGTTGGATGCGACGAGTATGGCACACTATCAATAGAGTAAGAGTGATAAGCTAAATGCCTGTCCACTCTCTTTAAGCAAGCTTGTGAATAAACAAAAAGTGGAAATAAGCATGTTTTCATTAAAGTGATGAACTTATAATAGGAAAGAACATGAGGAAAATATTAGACCTCTTTCGAAACTGGAATAAAATGTAAATTTTAGTAAAATGGTGACTCAACATTTAAAGGAGGAACCATGAAATTTGATAAGATAGAGAAATTAGATAATGAACGGTTTCGCAGATTGACAGGGGTAAAGCGTAGTACTTTTGATAAGATGGTGCAAATTTTACATGAAGCCGATACAGCCAAGAAGATTAAAGGCGGGCGTAAATATAAACTACGTTTAGAAGATATGCTGTTAATGGCCTTGGAATATATGCGCGAATATAGGACCTATTTCCATATTAGCCAAAGCTATGGAATTAGTGAAAGCTCAGCTTATAAAGCGGTGAAATGGATTGAAGATACGTTAATCAAGCATCCAGATTTTGCTTTACCGGGGCGTAAAGAGCTTTTGAAAAGCGATACGGAATATGAGGTTATTTTGGTTGATGCTACAGAAACGCCTATTGAGCGCCCTAAAAAAAACAAAAGCGCTATTATTCAGGGAAAAAGAAAAAACATACCCTAAAGACCCAAGTTGTAGTCGATAAGAAAAGTAAAAAAGTAATTTGTACCTCATATAGTAATGGCAAAAAGCATGATTTTAGGCTGTTCAAAGAATCCCAAGTTAAAATCAATCCACAAATAAGAGTGTTAACCGATTCAGGGTATCAAGGATTAAGAAAGCTGCATACCCAAACTCAAATGCCTAAGAAAAAAAGTAAGAAGAATCCTTTGACTCAAGAGGATAAAAGAACAAATCAAAGTTTATCCAGAGAAAGAGTTGCCAATGAAAACGTCATTGGCCTCCTTAAGCGATTTAAAATTATAGCAGATCGCTACAGAAATAGACGTAAAAGATTTGCACTTCGCTTCAACTTAATTGTAGCAATCTATAATTGGAAATTAAATACGTGAATTTCGAAAGAGGTCTAATGATAATTTTGATCCTCTACTTCTTTTATTGCTTTTCCATTGAGTGGTTTTTTAAGTGGCTTTCAACCAAAATTTTGTGCCATTCACCCCCGATTGCTTACAAAAATCATCTTCTCTTAAAAAACGGAGATTAACAAGTGGATATCTTTTTCAATCATTTCGACCTTCAAGCTTTAAGTTTTTTTAGTGCAAAATGCTTTTAAAACATGTGAAGGTCTTTTTTCAGCTATTTTTTTATCCGATAACTCGCGCTAAGTTAAATTACTTCCTATTGTTGGCTGGCAAAGGAGCTTAGCTAAATTATTTCTCGATAGGCTAGCTTACTTGGAAGTCTTCATCTCCTTATTGGCTTCTTCAACAGATGGATTTAAATAATCTACATCCGTGGGAAATTCATCATAATTTACATCAGCCACGTATTTGCTATAATTTTGCGTAAGCTTACGAGTAGTCTGAGAAGCACTTTCTTGAAGGGCAAGCTTTAATGCTTGCAAGTTAACTTTACGATTAGTAACAGCTAAAGATGCATACTGCCCTACAACATGAGAGGCAGCCCCTCGAGATGCTATAGCAGTACTACGACATACAGGCGCTGTTAAGCTAGTCATACATTTTCTCCTTAGAAAACATGTGTTTAATATAAATTGTTAATCCCATATTTGGCTGTCTTTTATCCAGAAGAAAGATCTATCTTTTTAGCTTAAGGAATTAAAGAGCCTAAGTGTTTAAACTTTTTGCTTAATTTAACCCTAAGTTTTTCTAACAAAAAAATCAACTTCATTCTAGCGATGTTGCGTAAATGATAAGAAGTGGGTGCAATAAAATTGCTCATTAACGCTTAAAGAGCTATAAAATTTAGCTTGCAAAAGCAAAAATATAGGCAAGCTATGGAAAAGAAGTTCACTTACTCTATACGTCCTACCTCTAAGGGGTTTGATTACAACGAAGCTTTAGTGCAAAGAGGAAGCCTAACTTTAGGGTTTATCGAACATCATTGCCAGCGTAGCCCTTGGAATTTTTTTATCAATCTAATCGGCGGAATAGTAGCTTAGGCTTACGGCCTCTGTAAGCTCTGCATTCAATTGACTTGCATGGAAAAACAAAAGTAATGAGTTGACTTACAGCTTAGGATATGGTTTGAAGGTATCTTAGAGTGTTTTCTTACCCGATAACTCGCGTTAATACAAGGCTGCGTCTTAAAGGGACGAGCTATTAGATTACTTACGCAACAAGGCCGAGCTAAGAATAAAAAGGCCTTTACTGATTTTTAAGTAGATGAATCTAAACGAACGCTTAACAAAAGAAGTTAACAATAAGAGGCTTAACTTAATATAATTTTAAATCTTTCCTATAAGGAAGGCATCATTTTCTATTAAAAATAATTTCCAAGCGCCACCTAATAAAGTATTCCCTTTAAAGCTAAGGATAATTGTCATTGTGATCACTCTCTTAGTATAAAAGACTTTTTAAATAAGCAGAACCTTTGAAAAAGAGGCGCACGGTGCTTAAAAAGTTCCGGCGCCTAGTTTGTTCACGGTCTGAATTTGAATTTTACATGATTAATAAGGAAAAGACAAAAGCGAAAAGAGAAACCGATTCGATAATACCGATAGCAGCAAAGCATTTACCAAATAAGGAAGGTTCTTTTAAAGTAGCTTGAATGCCTGTCGCGCAAACTTTACCTTGATAAATAGAGGAAAGCATGATGGCACCGCCAGCACTTAGTCCAATAAATACCGCTGATAAGGGAGAAAGTGTCCCTTCTTGAATAGCTCTGCTCATTAGCAGCATCTCCAAAAAACCGTAGATACATTGAGAGGAAGGAGCAGCAGACATACCAATAAACTTGCCGTGTCCTTCTTCTGTTCGGCTCATCGCCGCATGAGAAGCAGCGCCTGCAATATAACAGCCAATACAACTGCCAATCAAACTAAGCCCGAGAGCTATTGCAGGTCCTGCCATGCTAAAATCCATGATAATTCTCCTAATTGATGATTGAAAATGTTAATCTTTATCTTTGCTTAAAAGGCGTAAAGGATTGAATTTTTTACCGCCACCCTCGAATGAATAGTGATACCACTCAAGAAAATTAAGGCGTAAGCCATGAATGACACCTCCCATAATGCTTAAAACAATATTAGTCGCATGTCCGAGTATAAAGAGGACTGCACCTATAGCAAAGAAAGTGGCACTGGCAAATTCATTGATGGTAGAGCTAACCATTGCTCCTGCTAAGCCAAGAGCGTAAATACGTAAATAAGACATCGCATCGGCAAAAATTTGAATAATGGTCATAGGCTCAAGAAAACCTTTCCAACGATGTTGGCATAGGCCTAAAATAAAGGCTATCAATATTCCTCCGCCGACAAGATAGACTCCTCCTTCTCCCATTGATTTGGGCACACCAAATGCAAAGTGAATAATTGAGGTAGCATTCAGGTAATAAGGAATATACAGATAAGCTCCAAGCATAAATATTACCCATCCTATAGCACTCCAATTACGATCTAGATATCTAAGGAGGGAAAGAATGATATGGACAACTCCAACCATTAATGCTATTTCGAAAAGGATGTTATCGTAGAATCTAAAATACATCGGGTGCTCAACTTTTCCTTTCTTGATTACTGTGGCATTATCAAAAAATTCTGTCGGTGTTTTAGATTCTTTTAATTGAGGAATCTCTTGGACAAATTCTTCATACACATCATCTTTATGATAAAAATGATACTCCCCTTTTTTCTCTACCAGCCGATGGATTAAAGATATCTTTCTAATAGGACTATGAATATCCAAATGAATGCCAAAATATGAAGCCGTCAAGGCACCCCAAACCATACATGCTATACTCAGGATAAGAGCAAGCTTCCATACGCGATGCCCTAAGCCTTTCAAATTGGCATATTTATAACGGATGAATAGGGCCATCAGTAAAAAGATCAAGCCATATCCAGCATCGCCCACAATCATAGCAAAAAAGGCGGTAAAGGATGTTAAAACCCACCAGGAGGGATCTTTATCAGTCGAGGAAGGTGTGTCATAAATATCAACTAGATCTTCTCCAATCTTTTCATAACCTGTATTCTCAAGGTAGGTAGGAACAATTTCGCCTGGCTCTATAGCGACTTGCTCGATATGCACATCTGTCTTTTCGGCCAATAGCCTTAAATCAGCTTTTTTATCCACAGGGATCCATCCTGTAACGGCAAATAAAAAGCCTTCCAAAGACTCCGAGGAATAGCTTGACGCCGCCTGAAGATGATAGCTATTAAATTTAAATAGTAGGGCGCGATGTAAAAAACTGTTATATTTAGCATAATCCTTGAGGCGATGTTCAACGGTGCGGATCTCTTTTTTAAGGGAAGCTAAATGCTTTTTTAATTGACTCGCCGTGCGAGGAACCTGCATCTCACTCAAACCATCATACTGAATCGGTTCTTTGCTGATAGAGATAAAGTAATCTAGGCCGTGATGATTGCTATTCACGACTATCAGCTCTGTGGGGAGATCCTCGCGTTCTGCGCTTCCAGTTTTAGCAGCAAAGAATTGTATAGTTCGTTTTCCTTCTTTTTCAATAAAAGCTATATCCTCATGAGAAAAATCCCCAAATGCTTCAACACGTATAATTTCAAGATGGGTCAACCTTTCATCTTCAGTAAGCTTAATTAATTCCTGATTTAGCTGAAGAATCTCATTAGCCAGATGATCAGCAAGCTCATATTCTTCTACTTCCTCTTGCTCCATTAAAGGCAAGCTACGTAAAACCTTTATAGCAGCTAGAGTATCTTGAATAGAAGAGGGCAGCTCCGGGGTGCCTGAAGAATTAAGATTAATAAAATGAATAAGCCCAGCTTTTTGAGCTTCCTCAAAGAAATAAGCCCGCTGCTCTTCTGAGCCGACGATAAGAAATTTTTCTAGGTCAACTCTCATAGCTGTTCTCCTGCTTGAAGAGCTCTTTGTTCTAATAAATGCTTTTTACGGCCCTCGATTTTAGATTTAGCTACTTTAGCACGCGATACAGCAGCAAGCTGTTGATCCCCTAAAAACACTTTGATTTTTTTGATATTACCAAGAGCTCGTGGGATAAGGATTTTTTCAAAAAGGTTTACGCGAATAGCGACTTCACGTAATTCATTTTCTAAAGCTGCTTTCTTTTCCTGAGCAATATCAATTTTCACCTGAGCCTCTGCTAAGCCGCGCACACCGAGCACGACTCCATCCAGCCAAGGTGGAGTGTCAAATAAAGAGTAATGGAAATCTGCAAAATCGACCCCCTCAAAGTAAGGAACTTCCACGCCAGCGATATTTTCATAATGTTTATGGACGGACAATATATTTGCAGCACCCATGGGGTCAATCTCTGACTTATCAGACAAGAGCTCTGCATAGCTTTTAACCTCACCGCGCAATGCATGATAGTGATGTTCTAATTTCAAAATTTCAGAACGCGCTTCATTGACTTCAACTTGTAGCATGGCTTTCTTAAGTTGGAGCGTAGGCAAGTATTTTTGTAACTGCGCTAGCTTATTTTGCTGCATTCTAAGTTCGTTTTTCGTTAACTTAAATTCGGCCAACTTTCACTCCTACATTATTTAAGCATCTATTCCAGCTGATTCAATAGCCCACAATCTAAACACATTAAAAAATAAACAAGCAAAAAAGAAGGAGGCAACAACATTTTAAACATTTAAGGTGTATCGTTATAAGTAATTTTACCAGCTTAATTTTGCTTTCTTCTTCTCTGCCCTTATCTTGCCTCTGTCGCTACACTAGAAGGCCAATATTTGGCCACTAAAGCTTGCTTAATGCCGATTTCATCGGATTTAAAACATTCAGCTAAAATACGCCATCCTAGGTCTAAAGCCTCTTCGATAGTAAGATTTACCTCTAATTTCATCATACGCTCTTCAAATAGCTGCGCGTAATGAATCAGCTGCTCATCCCAGTGAGAGAGCTTAAAACCCATGCCTTGGCGCTCTTTAGCTTTCTTAGATTCTGCATAGAGCCGAATCATGCCGTTGGCTAGATCCCCATGATCTTCGCGAGTCACATGGCCAATCACTAGCTGTTTTAAGCGAGAGAGTGAGCCAAAAGGATCAATTTGACGGTTATGAAGATAAAACTGGCCTTCAGTAATATAACCCGTATTGTCAGGTACTGGATGAGTCACATCATCTCCAGGCATCGTAGTAACCCCTACAATAGTGATGGACCCACTCCCTTCAATTAAGACAGCTTTCTCATATCGAGAAGCTAAATCAGAATACAAGGAGCCTGGGTAGCCCCTATTTGAAGGAACTTGGTCCATAGTGATGGCTATTTCTTTAATCGAATCTGCAAAAGCAGTCATATCTGTTAGCAAAACTAGGACATGTTTGCCCTCAATAGCAAATCTTTCAGCGCAAGCTAGCGCCATATCGGGCACCAGCAAACACTCTACAGCCGGATCTGTAGCACGATGGATAAACATAACCGTTTTATTTAAAGAACCTGAAGCCTCAGCATTATCAATAAAAGCTTGATAATCTTTAAAGGTAAGCCCCATACCCCCTAAAATCACTACGTCTGCATCGGTTTGATTAGCAATCCGCATTAAAAGAGGATTGTAAGGTTCGCCTGCCACTGAAAAAATGGGTATTTTTTGAGATTTAACTAAGCAGTTAAAGACATCGATCATGGGGATATTAGTACGTACCATTTGACGAGGAACGATTCTCTTGACAGGATTAAATGAAGGAGTACCAATGTTGATACTTTCGCCAAAAATTTCAGGACCTCCATCAATGGGAAGGCCAGATCCACTTAATCGGCGTCCCAAAAGGGCATCACCAAAAGCTGCTTGCATTTGACGTTTTAAAAAAATCACTTTATCCTGAGTAGAAATACCGCGTGTATTTTGAAAGACTTGTAAGGTTACCCGTTCTCCTTCAATTCGTAAAACGGAAGCATAGACGCTACGGCCATCTTGCAAGTCAATTCGGGCTAACTCTCCTAGGCTAACGTCCGTCGCCATAAGAGTAATCAGATTTCCCCGCATGTCATTAATTCTTTCATAGACTTTTTTCATCTCAGCTGACCTTTTAGTTTGCTTTTTCAATAAGCTGCTCAATACGAGCAAATGTTTCACGATAGTGGCTTGAAGTTGTCGACATAAAGTTCATATTTTTTATCTGGTTTTGAAGGCTGTTAAAATATTGACGTGCCTCATAATGAGTCGTAAATCTAAAGGGCTTGCCAAAAACTTTATTGATTAACTTAAAAGTAATGATCTGCCTTTTGAGAGGAGAATATGCATCTTCTTTATCAAAAGCATTTTGTTGTAAATAGGCAAAATCGTAAAGCTCAGCTTTAAGAAAGATTACCATGTCTTCAATCGCGGTGCCCTCCTCGCCGACTACTTCCATACGCTTACCAATTTCATAACCTTTGCGTAAGATTGTTTCCGCTGTCTGAACCATCTCTCCCCACCCTTCACACTCCTCGTCAAGTTCCTGGCTTACTTGATCGATATATTTAGACCAAGAGATCAAAGGATCAATCGCTGGATATCTGCGAGAATCAGAACGTTCCCTCGACAGACCTAGAAACGCTCCTACAACCGCTAAAGTTGCTTGAGTTACAGGTTCTTCAAAGTTACCTCCTGCCGGTGATACAGCGCCTCCAATAGTGACCGAACCTTGCTTTCCATTTTTTAAAGAAATCGCTCCTGAGCGCTCATAAAAATCAGCAATACGAGAGGCTAGATAGGCAGGGAAGGCCTCTTCGCCAGGAATCTCTTCAAGACGTCCAGACATCTCTCTTAGAGCTTGCGCCCAGCGAGAAGTAGAATCAGCTAACAGAAGAATATCTAAGCCCATTTGGCGATAATATTCAGCAATGGTAATACCCATATAGATCGATGATTCGCGTGCCGCTACCGGCATGGAAGAAGTATTACATATAATTACTGTACGAGTCATTAAAGTCTGATCAGTATGGGGATCAATTAAATGAGGAAACTCTCGCAGAATTTCTACAACTTCGCCTGCACGTTCCCCGCAAGCTACGAGAACAACGATGTCTACGGAGGAAAATTTTGAAAGGTGATGTTGAAGGACTGTCTTACCTGCTCCAAAAGGCCCTGGGCTGCAAAAAGTGCCGCCTTTCATTAAAGGAAATTGCGTATCAATAATCCTTAAGCCTGTGTCCATCATTTTAGAGGGCTTAATCTTCTCACCTTCAAACAGTGAGGTTTTAATAGGCCATTTTTGCACCATCGTAAACTGATGCTCATAGCCATTTTCATCCATTGCTTTAGCTACTACGGTATCAATACTGTAAGTCCCTGGCTTAATAACCCAAGTGATTTTATATTTTCCAAAATGGGAAAAAGGTAACATGATATGATGCTTGAAACGCTCTTCAATAGTGGTGCCTAAAGTATCCCCCCTTGTTAGAACATCGCCTATCTTAGCTACAGGTAGGTATTCCCAATGGCGTTGCCTATCCAAGGCAGGAATATAGACGCCTCTGGATAAAAAGAAGCCTGCTACATCTGCCACATTTTCCAAAGGATTTTGAAGACCATCTAAAATAGAGGTTAACAGGCCAGGGCCCAATTCAGCTTCCAGAAGATCTCCCATGAATCTGACCGAGGTGCCATATTCAATCCCCGTCGTATCTTCATACACTTGAACTTTAGCTTCGTTCCCTATAATTTCAATTACCTCTGCCTTAAGATCAACGCCTTGCACATCAACCATAGCTATTTCGCCCTGACGAATATGACCTTCAAATTCCACCTGCAGCAAGTTGCCAAAAGCTTTCACAACTTTTCCTTTACTCAAGCTTATTTTTTCTTGTTCTACTGTTGTATCAGCGCTCATAGTTTTCCTTTAATGATAGTATCTACAATTTGTAATCCCTGTTCTTTGTCTAAAGCGCTCCACTTCTCCACGAGAATAAAGCTAGCTAGATAAGCTAATATGCTATCAAAGGAAAAGACATTTAAATCTCTTACCTTTTCAAGGGTTTTTAAACGATATTCATTTAATGCTTTTTGTAAAACTAAAGGAGTAGTATGTTTCTCATCTAGAATGTTTTTTAATTCTTCAAAACCTGCTGGAGGCTCAAATGTTTTGGAATCTTTTTGAGAAATTAATTGCACCACTATATCTTCATCAAAATTTTCAAATTGAAGCTCTTTAGCCATATCGCGCTCTAATTTTTTTGCTCTATAGGCGGTTAGGATGAGTCGTAAGTTTTTCTCAAAACTAAGGTAACTTTTTAAGAAACCTTGGGTGCTTACCACCTCTTCTCTAAAAAAAGCTGCCATAAGCTGCGGAAAATGATCAATACGAGCTTCTTTACTTTCATAGCGCTCTAAATATTCCATCATATAAGAAGGCAGCAAAGCCGCCTCATCTACAATGGTTTCTTCTAGTTCGTTCAAGTCTAGGTTACCATATTTATCGATAGGTTCTTTTTTTAGATAAGAACGAATATTAAGGAGATCATGGTAACGCCTTAAAACTTGGGTTTGGACATAGTCAGCTTCTGCAAGATTGTCCGCTAGCAATCTTTGCAAATCTCTCCAACTAATGTCAGGCTTTTCACCTAAATGGAGAGGAGGTAATGAAGTTCCCACAAAATAATATTGACGGTTCATAGTGCTTAACTACCAAAAAAGAATTTGCGAAAGTCTTTACGTACATAACGTGAAATTAAATCTTTTAAAGTTTCATCACTCATATCGATCGTCAAGCATTTGTCAATAAATTTTATCTTTACTCCGCCTTTAAAATCTCCTACCACCACGCTTTGATCTTTCAAGCGCTTAAGGATGCCATCAGCTAGCAAATCATTGACTTCTTTAGTAGAGACAGTATGCGGTACAACGGCCGACAAATCTCCGGCCAGGCCTTCCTTCTCGATGGCTTTTATCAAGGCGGCAATTAGATCAGCGATCACTTTAGGGTTAATCGTTGACTGATTAAGTAGCGTATTGAGTTGATCATTAAAAAGATTATGCTCAATTGTTTGCTTTAGAGCTTCTACAGATTGCTTAGAGGCTTGTTGTAGAGATGAATGGAATACATGGCGTTCTTGTTCAAGAGTTTTACGTCCCGCCTGAATTAAAGTTTCCACATGCTTTTCGGCTTCTTCAATGATACGATCAGCTTTTTGCTCAGCCTCTTGGATGATTTTTTTAGCTTCTTCTTTTGCAGGTTCTAAAATCTCGCTTCTCAATTGCTCGGAAATTTTTTTTATTTTATCTTGACCTTTCTCTAATGTCTTCATTGTACTCATCCTCTAGCGGTGTTATCTCTCATTATAAAAATCTGACAGCTTTAAAAAATAAAGGTGCCAAAGGGGAAAAGAGCCATTGTTATTCAGAATGTTATTTAGCTTGCTTAGATTTTTTCAAGACATTTTGCTCGCTAAAAATATATCTCCCATGGTAATAAATTATCTAGTTTTTCCTACTTAAGGACCTATGAAAAAATTATATAAATTTTTACGCTCTATTTCTTTAATAGGATTGAGTCTAATTTTACTTAGCCGATTAGAGGCCGTTGAAGAATTGGCCTCTCCAAGAATAGACCACAGTTCTAACTCTCCTAGTGTAGCTATTTTTATTCCGCCTAAGGGATGGCTGACAGCGGACCAAGAGGCTTTATCTGCGCATATCAAATATATGGTAGTTGGGCCTAAAGTACAAAATGAAATGCCTCCCACTATGAATCTATTGATTGAGCCTTATGATGGCACACTTAAGGATTACTTGAAAAGCATAAAGAAAATTAATGAGGCCCATGGAGATAGTTGGAAAGATCTAGGAATATTAAAAACAAAAGCAGGCGAGGCTAGTTTATCGCAAGTCGACATGCGCTCGAAATGGGGCGGAGAAAAACTTATGCATGCTATTATTGTCAGAAACAAGTATGCTTATGTGCTGACTGCGACTGCAGCTAAACAGGAATTCGCCAGGTTTTATCAGGAGTTTTACCAAGCATTACGCTCCTTACAGATCTATGATAACATTTTAGATGTAATAAAAGATCCTGTGAAAAAAACTCATCTTGAAAATGCTTTTGCAAAAATTCAACAGGCTTTCGATGCAGCTTTAGCTAAGGGGCAGGCTACCCCCTCTTCTCTCTCTCAAGCTAACTGGAAAGAACAAATCTTTTACCATCCTGATTTTCAGAGTCATCATTGGAGCCCTTTTAAAGCCATGCTAAAACGCGATTATAATGAGCTAAGCCCTGAAGAACAAAACGCTTTAATTGCAAACTACTACACTAAGTTACTGAATTAGAAGGAACACAACAAAAGGAAAGAAGATTTTTCATCTTATATCTCTTTAATACACAAGGAGAAAAAATTTTTTTCTCAATAGCTAATATAAAAGAAAAGAAAAAAAATTGCAGAAAATGATTTTATATGCCATAACAGCATTGATGCATATATTTATAATTTTTAACACCAACACAAGGTACCAAAGGAGTACGTAAACATGAAAAAATTCAAAAAGATGATTGCTTTGACAACTCTGTTAGCGATATGCGGTTCCACTGTAGATATTAGTGCTCAAGAATATGTTAGCAATGTAGGTGGAATTTGCTATGAAGAATCTCGCCAAGCCCATAGCTTAGCACCAGCGATTGCACTTGGAACCATTGCAGCTGTTGCTATTATTGCTGTAGCGGTACAGAATAGAAGCCACGGACATGGACACGGCCACGCTCATTAATTCACAATGTAATGCATGAGATGCTACAACCATGCAAAAAGATTACAAAGAAAGGGGCTCATCTAGCCCTTTTCTTGCTTGTTATACTCTCCTCCTGTTCAACATCTATGAGACAGTGGAAGCTTAAATGCAATAAAGCATCCTACCGCAAATTCACAGGCTCGCGTTTATACCTTCCTGCTGAGAATGCACTTTCTGAAGTAGAAGTGGAGATCATTAAAACCTCTCGAGAACAGTTAATCTACCTTAATGCTAAAGGCTTAGAGTTTCAAACTGAAAGAAAAGACCTCGCTGGACACGCTACTCTTCCCGTCGCTATTCATGTGGATGAGCAAGAACACTACTATTCGGCCTTTCTTCTCCAAGGTAACCAGCGTATTTTGTTACCTGAAAATGCCTGTTCATTAATCATCTCCTCGCTTCTTGACCATAAAAAAGTAACAATAGTGGTATCTAATCGATCGACCCTACTTACCCACGAGCATTTTACAGCCCATTACAGCAAGCTAACTTATTGACCACCAATCATCCGCCTTTTACCCCACTTCTTCTTTTAGGATCTTATTCCCTCTTAAAAAATTTTAAGAGGAGCAGAGGAGATAGCTTACAATCGCTAAGCTTATCCCCCAAATGAGAGACTTTTAAAAATAGCTCGGCATGTAATCATCGTCTTAATATAAGCCTGTTTATCATGAAAAAGCCAGCTTTCACAAAGAGCTCATCCCTGTAGGATCGTACAAACGCAGTTTCTTTAAACACAATGATTACCTCGATTAGCTTATACCTCACTCAGGAAACTTTTTTAAAATTTGCTTGCTTGTATCGATTATCAGCTCTTCGGTAGAGGTTTTTTACCTAACTCTTTCGAACAACTGAGGATAACTTAAGAATGGATATACTCGTTCATAAACTGAGGACACCTTTTATATTTTTTAACCATACAGATCATTAAAAATCTATGGTTTCAAAGGGAGCTACAAAGGCTTTATAAAGTATGCCTTTGCTCGCGAGACGCCTAATTTTATCGAAAGCACAAATAGCATTTTGATAATCCTTCTTTCCCTAAATTATTATAGCAAAAGTTTCACAATTTCTGTAAGTTTGCTCACTTTCAAACTCTACCTAGCTAATTTAAATAATCTTAGCAAGTATTTCTAGTTTAACCCCGCAAAATGACTAAAAAAGTTTGCTCTATTCCTAGGTAAGCTGTAAAATCGTGAAAAAAAAGGAACAACTATGCAAAAAGGACATATTCTTCAGTTTGATTGCCAACAATGTAAGCAACAAGTCTCATTTTCGATCTTTGAACTCGATCAGCTTAGCCATTGCATCCAATGCTCCAGCTGCTATAAAAAATATGTTTTCCATGATGAAACACTGATTAGGCAACTTAAAAAATTCGCTTTACTGTGCCGTCAAATTATCGATTCGGAAGAGATTTTAGGCAATACGGTAGTAGGGATTGATCTTCTAGATAAACATGTCAAAATTCCTTATAAATTGCTACTTACGCGTTTTACTTCTAGTTTAGACTTGCTAATAGGTGATCAACCTGTTAGCATCCGATTTCGTATAGAACCTCTTAAAGATACTCCCTTAGAAAAGGAAACTTATCATGTCTAGTCAACTTGAACAGCTTAAACAAATAACTACTATCGTGGTAGATACGGGCGACATTGATACTATAAAAAAGTTCACCCCTACAGATGCTACCACTAATCCCTCCTTAATTTTGGCTGCTACCCAACAATCGCAATATAAACATTTGCTTGATGATGCTGTCCAATACGCTAAAAAGAAAGCTGCCAATTCTAAAGAAATGCGTACTTTAATGATGGACAAGTTATTCGTTAACTTTGGAATAGAAATCTTACGACTTGTTCCCGGACGAGTTTCAACGGAAGTGGATGCGCGTCTTTCATTTGATAGGGATGAGAGCATTCGTAAAGCGCATACTCTTATAAAATTATATGAAGAGGCAGGAATCAACAAGGAACGCGTGCTTATCAAATTAGCTTCTACATGGGAAAGCACACGAGCAGCACAAGAACTTGAAAATGAAGGCATTCATTGTAATATGACTCTATTATTCAGCTTACCACAAGCCATAGCTTGTGCGGACGTTAAGGCTACTCTTATTTCTCCCTTTGTAGGGCGCATTTTGGACTGGTATAAAAAGAATGAAAATGCAAGTGGTTATGCCCCTTCAGAAGATCCAGGTGTGCAATCCGTTACCCAAATTTACAACTACTTGAAGAAATTTGGATACAAAACGCAAGTGATGGGTGCAAGCTTCCGCAATGTCGATGAAATTCTTGAACTTGCCGGCTGTGATCTGCTAACAATAGCCCCTTCCCTTTTAGAAAAGCTTAAAAATACTCAAGGCCCTGTTCCTCGTAAGCTTAATGCTGATCAAGCTCGTCATTTGAACTTAGAGAAAATTAATCTAGATGAGAAAAGCTTCCGTTTAATGTTAAATGACAATGCGATGGCTACAGAAAAATTAGCTGAAGGTATACGCAAATTTGCTGAAGATTCGGTTAAACTCGAACAATATATGGCTGATAGCTACAACTTATCTTTCTAAGGTAGCTACTCATACTAGCCAATCGAGGTAGGAAGCTTAAAGTCTTTTCAAAGTCTATCTAAAAAATTTATAAGCTTTCTACCTATAAGCTTTCCATAGATTGGTAAAGCTTATTTTTCTCTCTGTTTTCTATCTTTTCTTGTCTATCTTTCCCCACAACTTTCCTGGATTAAAAGAGTAGTTGCAAAACGATAAACCTGGTTAAGAGCAACAAGGCAAAGGAACAGCAAAAAAAAATTTGCTTAAAAAACTTTAAAAAGTTTTGTTAGCGTCTACAAAATTGAAAATAATATGCCTTCGAGCAGTTCTTTATGTCATCATATACTTAGTAAAAAGCTTGTTTTTACGGGTAGAGCCAGCCTGGAAAAAGGTTGATTACTTTTTTGGTGATGCAGATGGTAGCTTCTTTAAAAGTTATAAAATTGTGCTTAAAAAGGCTTAAGCTCTTTATTAAAAAATCAGCTTTTTAATCTCTCATTGCTATTAACGCCAACTTTCCAAACTCTTTAGCAGCGTATAAAGCTATTTAAAAGGGTATGATTAAGAATAGCTTAGGATAAACTTTAAGGGATTGGGGAAAAGCCCATACTCTTCGGGCCACCCTTTTTAAATTAGACCTAGTAACTATGACTTTAAAAAATGGAGCTATCTAGACTTTCGTAGTATTAAGGCCAGCTAGAAAGAAAGATAAGCTTTTTAGCTTCTTGCTAAATAAAAAAACCATCCATCAAGAGTTTATCTTTGATGGATAGTTAATACGCTTGGCAAAGGGTAGCGAATTGCTCCCTTTTTTAAGAGCAGTAGAAGTAGAAGCTCTATTATTTTACACAGAAACTTCTACAGGTTCATCTTCAAAGTCAAACAACAGCTCTTCCTCGTGCTCTTTGTCGACAAACTTTTTAACTCGCTTATGATAGGCAAAGCCTGTCCCGCCGGGGATGATATGTCCCATGATGACGTTTTCTTTAAAGCCCATCAAATAGTCAGTCTTACCTGCACAAGCAGCTTCTGTCAATACACGGGTAGTATCTTGGAAAGAAGCAGCTGAAATAAAGGATTCGGTGCTCAATGAAGCTTTCGTGATACCCAACAGGACAGGAACTCCTTGTCCCGCTTTACCGCCTTCTTTAATCACCTTATTATTTTCTTGCTCAAATTCTCGTTTGTCTATCTCTTCACCGAACAACATACTGGTATCGCCTGGATCCAGCACACGCACTTTTTTGAGCATCTGACGTACGATAATCTCAATGTGTTTATCATTGATATCCACACCCTGGAGGCGATAAACCTCTTGTACTTGATTCACAAGATATTTCTGTAGTTCCCGTACCCCACACACTTCCAGGATTTCATGAGGGATGACGATACCATCAGTCAGCTGTTGACCTTTAATAACATGGTCGCCACGCTGAACGATTAAGTGCTTAGTATGAGAAATGAGATGTTCTTCTTCCATTCCTGATACTTCATCACGTACTACGACTATTCGCTTGTTCTTTTGTACACCACGAAAATCTACCACCCCATCAATTTTAGCTATTTCCGCAGAGTCTTTCGGCTTACGAGCTTCAAAGAGCTCAGCCACACGAGGAAGACCTCCTGTAATATCTTTTGTTTTCAAGGCTCCACGAGGCAATCTAGCAAGAAGCTTACCACCACTAGAATATTGCCCTTCAGCTACTGAAATAATGGCTCCCGAAGGAATAGGATAAGTGCCTACAAGTTCTGTACATTCCTTATCAGCATAGATTACAATTTGAGGATGAAGTTCACCACGGTGCTGCTTGACAACCAATTCTGTCTGGCCCGTTTGCTTATTAACATCTCGTTCTGTCGAGATACCCTCCACAAGATCTTCGTATTTAACGTAGCCCGGACGATCGCAAATAATGGGAATATTGTGTTGCTCCCATTCAGCAATTTTCTTACCTAATTTCACTTTTGATCCATCGGGCACTAAAATTTTCGTACCCAATTCTACCGTGAAAGTTTGAAGAGCTTCGATCGATTTTGTGCTAAGTAATTTTTTATACTCTTCAATCGTGCGTCCTTCATCTCGTACAATGTTTAAGGACCCATTTTTGTTCAATGCAATCCACAATCCTTCATCATTTTGTACGACACGAAGATCTGTGTAGATCACTATTCCTTCTTGTTCGGTAATAATCTCAGGGCTTACGCTTGCTGAGGCAATACCACCTAAGTGGAAAGTACGCATTGTCAGCTGTGTACCAGGTTCACCAATAGACTGGGCAGCAATAATACCTACCGCTTCACCTTGACCAACAGTCCGCCCATTTGCCAAGTTAAGACCATAGCACTTGGAGCATACTCCTCGGCGCGTTTCGCAGGTTAACACCGAACGAATCCTAATATGTTCAATACCTGAGTCATCAATAGCCTCGGCTTGTTGAATAGTCAAGACATCGCCTGCTTTAGCCAGTAATTTTGTACTATCGCCGGGCAGATAAATTTCATCAGAGACAGTACGGCCAAAAATACGATCTTTTAAAGGCAATAATTCCTCTTGCCCTTGCTTAATCGCTGATACTTCAATACCATTTAAAGTTCCGCAATCTTCTTCGGTAATGATCACATCTTGGGCCACATCAACTAAACGACGCGTAAGATAGCCGGAGTCAGCAGTTTTTAAAGCTGTATCTGCCAGACCTTTACGGGCACCGTGAGAAGAGATCGAATATTCAAGAACCGTTAATCCTTCGCGGAAGTTAGAGGTAATAGGCGATTCGATAATTGCGCCTGACGGCTTTGCCATCAAGCCCCGCAATGCACCTAACTGCCTAATCTGTGACTTGTTACCACGTGCGCCGGAATCTAACATCATATATAAAGGATTACGTTTGGATTCTTTGACTTCTCCTACAAGTTTAAATAGCTCTTCAGAAACCTGTTCAGAGACTTCTGTCCAAATACTGATAGTCTTAGAGTGTCGCTCCCCATCGGTAATAATCCCTTCTTCATATTGCTTTTTAACTTGGGCTACACGCTCATGCGCTTCTTGCAAAATTTTGCCTTTAATCTCAGGAATGCGTACATCACATACTCCCATCGATAAAGCTGCTTTGGTAGCTTCAGAAAAACCTAAAGATTTTAGATTGTCAAGAAAACGTACTGTGGCTTCCAACCCAGCTTTTTTATAACAATCCATGACTAGCTCTGACATCTTTTTCTTAGGCAAGCTGTAATTTTGAAAACCCATTTCTTTAGGTACAATCATATTGAAAAGCACCCGTCCAGGTGTAGTTTCAATAATACCTGCTTCTGTTCTAACTTTGATTAACTCATGAATACGTACGCCACGGCTGTAATGCACTTTATTTGTGGCTTCATCATCTATACGCTTGCCACCCTTTTCATATTCATACCAGTTATAACTTCCACCAGCATGTAAAGCCATCAGCACTTCCTGGGCATCGCGGAAAACACGTATTTTCTGTCCATGCTCTTCAGGGAAATAAAGAGGATCATGCATCAGATAATAAAGGCCAAGGGTCATATCTTGCGAAGGAACAGCTACAGGCTTACCTGAGGAGGGCAAGAAAATGTTATCAGGAGCCATCATCAAAAGCTTAGCTTCCAATTGTGCTTCGATAGATAAAGGCACATAAACTGCCATCTGGTCCCCGTCAAAGTCAGCGTTAAAGGCAGCGCACACTAGAGGATGAATGCGGATAGCTTTCCCTTCAATGAGTACAGGCTCGAAAGCTTGAATACCTAGGCGGTGCAAAGTAGGTGCCCGGTTGAGTAGAACAGGATGCCCTTTAATGATATCTTCCAGGACGTCCCACACCTCAGGAGCATGACGTTGGATCATTTTTTTAGCTGAGCGTATGGTATAAACATAGCCCAAATCTTTCAAGCGTTTTACAATAAAGGGCTCGAATAGCTCAAGAGCCATTAGCTTCGGTAGACCGCATTGGTTAAATTTTAGCTCTGGACCGACAATAATTACTGAGCGTCCTGAGTAGTCAACCCTTTTACCCAAAAGGTTTTGGCGGAAACGCCCTTGTTTACCTTTAAGCATTTCTGATAAAGACTTAAGAGGGCGGTTACCAGCTCCCATAACTGGATGTCCATGGCGGCCATTATCAAATAAAGCATCTACAGCTTCTTGCAACATACGTTTTTCGTTGCGGATAATCACTTCAGGGGTTTTGAGCTTAAGAATAGCTTTAAGACGATTATTGCGATTGATTACGCGGCGGTAAAGATCGTTAAGATCAGAGGTAGCAAATCTACCACCATCTAAAGGAACGAGGGGTCTTAAATCAGGTGGAATGACAGGTACACATGCCATGACCATCCACTCCGGCTTATTAGTAGAGGAAACAAAGCTTTCTACAATTTTAAGACGCTTAGCTAGCTTCATGCGCGCTTGCATGGATTTAGTTTTACGCAACTTTTCTTTCAGCTCAACTAAAACAGACTGTAAATCCTCTGTAGCCAGCAAATCGGTGACAGCTTCAGCACCCATTTTAGCTTTAAAAGAATCTCGGCCATATTTTTCTTGCGCTTCTCGGTATTCGACATCGTTAAGCAATTGTTTTTTCTCAAGGTCTGTGTTACCTGGATCTGTAACTACATACTCTTCATAATAAATGACCCTCTCTAGATCGGTCGAAGACATACCCAAAACATTTCCAATACGCGAAGGCATAGTTTTAAAAAACCAAATATGCACAACGGGCACAGCTAATTCGATATGGGCCATTCTTTCACGGCGTACTTTGGAGAGAGTGACTTCGACACCACAGCGATCGCAAACAATCCCTTTATGCTTGATTTTTTTATATTTTCCGCAAGCGCATTCCCAATCGCGTGTAGGGCCGAAAATCTTTTCACAAAACAAGCCGCCTTTTTCTGGCTTAAAAGTTCGATAATTGATCGTCTCAGGCTTTTTAATTTCTCCACGCGACCATTGATTTCTGATGATGTCATCAGATGCAATTTTGATCGTGAGCTTATCAAATTGCTGCTCATCTCTTTGATTGTCTGTCATGCTTGTATCCTCTTAATAAATCTATTCAGTTACCACGGATTCTGTGCGAACATCAAGGCCTAAGCCTTGCATCTCTTTTATCAAAACGTTAAAGGATTCGGGTGTTCCTGCTTTGAGCAAATTATCACCTTTAACAATCGATTCGTATATACTTGTACGTCCCGACACGTCATCCGATTTAACCGTAAGTAACTCTTGTAACACATGTGCTGCACCATAAGCTTCAGCCGCCCAAACTTCCATCTCACCAAAGCGCTGTCCTCCCATTTGCGCCTTACCACCCAACGGCTGTTGAGTAACCAATGAATAAGGTCCTACGGCGCGTGCGTGAATTTTATCAGCCACCAAGTGAGATAGCTTTAAGATATAAATGTAACCTACGACTACGGAGTTATCAAAACGTTCGCCTGTACATCCGTCGTAGAGATAAAATTTCCCATCTCCTGGCATTCCTTGGGCTTTCATCATCTCCCAGATTTTTTCTTCTGGAAAACCTTCGAAAACAGGACTTTGCACCCAGATTCCTGCAGCACGAGCCGCAAAACCTAAGTGAGTTTCGAAAAGCTGGCCCATGTTCATACGAGAAGGCACCCCAAGAGGATTGAGGATGACTTCAATAGGCCGGCCATCTTCCATATAAGGCATATCAGCTTCCCGCACGATTCTTGAGACCACCCCTTTGTTACCGTGGCGGCCTGCCATTTTATCTCCCACTTGTAATTTACGCTTAGAAGCTACGTAAACTTTTACTTGGCGTATAATACCGGGGTCTAAATCAGTATCACCCTTCCTCATGTGCTCCACCTCAGTTTTATACTGAGTGTCCAGAGTTTGCATAGCAATGGTGTAATCATGCAGAATTTGCTTAAGCGTTTGGAAAAGCTCATTATCAGGCGTGAGAAGATCTTCAATGTTTTCTTTTTCAATTGCTTCAATCATCTCTTGATTGATTAAAGCACCTTCTTCAAGAATAACTTCCGCAGTCTTGCGATGAACAATAGTACCTGGAGACATTTCATTTAACAGCAAGGCACCTAGACGTTCGCGCCTTTCTATACGAATTTCATGAAGCTTAGCTTTGTATTCTTTTTGAATATCTTTCAAGCGAGAAGCTTCTTCCACCAACTCATCATCGGTTTTAGATAAACGGTCTCGTCTGCTGAAGACCTTCACATCCATGACTACGCCTTCAGTGCCAGGAGGCACTGTTAATGAAGCGTCTTTTACATCAGCCGCTTTCTCGCCAAAAATTGCGCGTAGTAATCTTTCTTCGGGAGCAAGTTCAGTTTCAGATTTAGGTGTAATTTTACCAACGAGAATATCGCCTGGCTTTACTTCAGCACCTATGCGTATAATACCATCATCCCCTAAATTAAGTAAAGCCTCTTCTGATACATTAGGAATGTCGCGTGTAATCTCTTCCTTGCCCAATTTCGTATCGCGAGCTGTTAATTCAAACTCTTCAATATAAATTGAAGTGAAAGCATCCTCGCGTAATAATTTTTCGGAAATGATAATGGCATCTTCAAAGTTATAGCCAAACCAAGGCATAAAGGCTACCAGTACGTTACGCCCAAGCGCAGCTTCACCTTTATCTGTGGCAGGTCCGTCGGCAATTACATCGCCGGCTTTTATTTTATCCCCTACTTCTACAAGCGGTTGCTGATTAATACAGGTACCGGAGTTCGAACGTAAAAATTTCTTCAACAGATAAACTTTTTTCTCCATACGATTATCTAAAGGAGAAATAACAATTTTTGTACCATCTACATATTCCACAACCCCTTCTTCTTGCGCTACTACTACGGCGCCAGAATCCCTTGCAGCTCTTGCTTCTAATCCTGTTCCTACTAAAGGCGCTTCAGGTTTTAACAAAGGTACACCTTGACGTTGCATGTTAGAGCCCATCAAAGCTCGGTTAGCATCGTCATGTTCAAGAAAAGGAATTAATCCTGTCACAATAGAGACTAATTGTTTGGGCGAAACATCCATATGCGTAACTTTGGATGATTCAATTTCTAACGGTTCACTGCGATAACGTGCCCATACGATTGAATCAGCAAACATATTGTGTTCATCCAGGGTAGCAGAAGCCTGGGCAATTACACAGCGCTCTTCTTGATCTGCAGTCATGTACTCGATCTCTTCGGTGACTATGCCATTGCGCACAATTAGATAAGGTGTTTCAATAAAACCAAACTCATTGATCTTAGCAAAAGAAGATAAAGAGGTAATCAGACCAATATTTGGGCCTTCAGGAGTTTCAATTGGGCAAATTCTTCCATAGTGGCTTGTATGAACGTCACGCACTTCAAAGCCAGCGCGATCTCGATTCAGGCCGCCAGGTCCAAGCGAAGAAAGACGACGTTTATGGGTAAGCTCAGCAATGGGGTTAGTTTGATCCATAAACTGAGACAATTGTGAGCGACCAAAGAAGTCTTTAAGCACACCCGAAAGACCTTTAGCGGAAACAATTTTACCGGGAGTCAAGGTATCCGAAGACAAATCAAAAAGATTCATTCTTTCTCGAATAATTTTCTCCATGCGAGCCAAGCCAATACGGCATTGATTTTGAATTAACTCACCTACAGAACGCACGCGACGATTACCTAAATGGTCAATATCATCAATATTAACATCATCGCGACCTTGCTTAAGACGAATTAAATATTTTAAAGCACCAATGACATCTTCTTTCGTCAAAGTGACGGTTTGAAGTTGCTCGTCGGTAAGTTCCAGGCCCAATTTTGAATTAAGCTTATAACGACCTACACGACCTAAATTATAGCGCTTGGGATCAAAGAATAAACGCATAATAGCAGAACGGGCGTTCGATAAAGTAGCAGGTTCACCAGGACGAATTTTGCGATAAAAATCTTTTAGAGCGGATTCATAGGAATCAGTAGGATCCTTTGCTAGCATTTTAATGATAGGGCTTGTTTCATCGGCGTCTTCAGCAATACGAATGACTTCAATACCTGCGTCTATCATGCGTTTTAACATGGCTGTCGTTAATTTTTCTGCTGCTTTACCAAATATTAAGCCACTATCTTCATCGATAACGTCTTGGGCAAGGATTTTACCTACATATTTCACGAATTCTTTTTCGTTTTTAATCTTAACTTTGCGGGTACTAAAAAACTCTTCAATAATATCGGCATTAGTCGAGTATCCCAGAGCACGGATAAAAGTTGTTGCCAAAATTTTACGACGTCTTTTCTTACGATCGATGTAAATATGGATAAGATCATTGCTATCAAATGCGCCTTCTAGCCAGCTTCCCCTATAAGGAATAATGCGGAAGGAATAGATAACATTTCCTCTTGTATGCCGCTCCTGCTCAAAGCTAATCCCAGGAGAGCGATGCAACTGAGAAACGACCACACGCTCAGCACCATTAATAATAAAGGTACCTTTATCAGTCATGACAGGGATAGTGCCCATGTACACTTCTTCTTCCTTGATGCCCGTCTCGTCTGTTAGCCGAAACTTAACCTTTAACGTGACGTTATAAGAAATTCCTCGGCGAATACACTCCTCGGGAGTATACTTAGGTACACCAAGGCTATAAGAGATGTATTCTAAGATAGTCTTTTCGTCATAAGACTTAATAGGAAACAGCTCGCTAAACACCTCCTGCAAACCGATATTTTCGCGCTCATCGGCGAACTTATTAGCTTGAAGAAACTGATTGTAAGATTTTATTTGGATTTCAATAAGGTTCGGAAGATCAATAATTTCTTTTTTATTGATAAAACTCATGCGTTGCGGCGGCCTTTTCAACATTCTGAAGGTCTCCCTGTGTAACTTAACTTAATTGTTTGGATGATAGGTGTAGAATTAAAGATAGACTGATATTTACTAATAGTATCTACCACTAACCCTAAAGGACGGATATATCGACTATATTTTTCAAGAACCAAAATATCAATTCCTAATTTACATTTTTAATTCTATACCAAAAAGCCAAACTTAAAAATAGATGAGCCCAGGTAGGGAAATATTAATTTCACTACCTGGGTGATAAAACTCAAAAAAACTTTCTTAGAGTCCTTTGAGTGTAACCTTAGCACCTGCAGTTTCTAGCTTCTTCTTAATATCTTCAGCTTCTGCCTTGGGGGCTGTTTCTTTGACCACTTTTGGAGCACCGTCTACGAGCTCTTTAGCTTCTTTTAAGCCAAGACCTGTAATCTCGCGTACAACCTTAATGACACCGATTTTTTTATCAGCTGGGGATTCAACCAAAGTCACTTGAAAATCAGTTGCTTCTGGAGCAGCAGGCGCAGCAGCTGCAGGTGCAGCAACTGCCACAGCAGCAGCAGCGGCCTTAACGCCCCACTTATCTTCAAGCATAGTTTTCAACTCAGACATCTCTAATACGCTCAATTCGCTGAGTGTATTGACTAAATCTTCTGTTTTTTTACTCACAGTACTACCTCTTTAATTTCTAAAAACTTTATGTTAATGGGTTAATTATTATCTTCGCCGGCTTGCTTACATTTATTGTCCAAACAGTAAACCACGCTTGACAACACTGCATCCATGACTGCCAATGTCTCAGACATCGGTGCTTGAAGAACGCCAAGTAGCTGCGCACGCATTTCATCTTTATTGGGCAGCTTAGCTAAGGCCTCCATTTCAGCTGCATTGTACAGTTGGCCTTCAAAACGGCCACCAATCACTTCAACAACTTTGCCATTGTCCTGGCTAAACTTGTATACATACTTTGCTGTATCAAGCGGCTCATGCCCTGCCAAAACAATTCCTATATGCCCTTCTAGTGAGTCTATATCTATATCAAGCCCTGCTGCTTTAGCTGCTTTCACTAAAATACGCTTACGCACAACTTCAATGAAGCCACCCTGCTTAGCTAGGTCGCCACGAAATTCGTTAGCTTTATTAGCTGTAAAGCCTCTGTAGCGCATGATCAAAAAAGAATCATTTTTCTGAATATGATCTTGTACTTCATCTAAAAGGAGCTGCTTTTCTTCTCTCATAAAATAACTCCTTTAAGCTTGCTCAATTGCACGCAGGTCGATTTTTAAGCCGGGCCCCATCGTAGAGGAAAGGTACGCAGACTTCATAAATTGTCCCTTCGCTGCAGCTGGTTTGGACTTCTGCACAGCATGCAAAAATGCCATTATGTTTTCTTCAAGTTTATCATGCGCAAAAGATAGCTTACCCAATCCATTGTTAATCATTCCATGGCGATCCACTTTGAACTCAATTTTACCGGCTTTGAGCTCATGAATAGCTTTAACGATATCAGTGGTTACGGTTCCAGCTTTGGGTGTTGGCATGAGTCCTCGAGGGCCAAGAACTTTACCTAACTTACCTACTTCGCGCATCATATCTGGGGTGGCAATAACGGCATCAAAGCCGCTCCATCCCCCGCTAACTTTTTCTAAAAGTTCGTCGTCACCTGCGTAGTCGGCTCCAGCTGCTAAGGCTTCTTTAACCTTTTCACCTCTGGCAAAAACGAGTATTGAAATCGTTTTTCCTGTACCATTCGGTAGTGATACAGTTCCGCGGACATGTTGATCCGTTCTACGAGGGTCCACGCCCATTTTTAAAGCCACGTCAAGCGTCTGATCAAATTTAACAGGCGGACATTTCTTTAAAATTTCGACAGCTTCTTTAACTGTGTATGTTTTAGTAACATCCACTAGTTTTGCTGCCTCCCGAATTCTTTTGCTTTGGCGACCCATATTCTCTTTTTGTTTATAAGTTTATTCAGCGACTAACTCTAAGCCCATGGAACGTGCTGTCCCTAGAACGATATGTGTAGCAGCTTCTAAATCGCGCGCATTCATGTCTTGAATTTTTTCTTCAGCCACTTTTAACGCTTGCGCCTTAGTAATTTTGCCCACTTTGTCTCGATTAGGTACGGCCGACCCTTTTGCTACACCTGTTGCTTTTTTCAATAGTTCTGCTACAGGGGGCTTTTTTGTAATAAATGTGAAGCTTTTATCAGCATACACAGTGATGACGACGGGCAAAATATCTCCTGCCATCGCCTGAGTTTTAGCATTATATTCCTTGCAAAATGCCATAATATTTACACCGGCAGAACCGAGTGCTGGACCAATAGGTGGAGCTGGATTAGCTTTCCCTGCTGGAATTTGCAACTTAATAATTTTAACAACTTTTTTTGCCATAATTTCCTTCTATCCACCATTCATCTTAACATGTGACACCCCGAGGCAGGGGTCTGAAGCAGCTAAAGCATCAAAGCTGAGTTTTTTGTCACACTCATTATATATTATCTTAATTGAAATCTTCAAGGTAGTGCTATTTAAAGCGCCGTCTCCTCATGATCTCTAGCTTGATTCTGCTTCTTCGTTAATTTCTTCCACTTGTACAAATTCTAGATCATCCACCCGTGTATCACGCCCAAAAATAGAAACCAATACGCTCAAACGGCCTTTATCATGGAAGACCTCAGAAACCGTTCCAATAAAGTTAACGAATACACCATCTATAATTTTAACTTTGTCGCCTATTTCAAACTTGTGGCGTTGAGTAACTTTTTGTTTTTTATCTTCTAGATCTCTAAGAATTTCTTCAACCTCAGCATCAGATAAAGCTGTAGGCTTATCTCCACCTAAAAACTCAATGACTCCGGCAGTCTGCTTAACATAATGCCAAGACTCATCTGTTAGAGTCATTTTTACAAGGAGATAGCCCGGCCATAAACGTCTTTCTATAATTTTCTGTTGTCCTTTTTTGACCTCAGAAACATTTTCAATGGGCAGCAAAATTTTTTCGATAAGCTCGCTCATGCCTTTGAGGTCTCGGTGCTCCTCTAATGCTTTCTTGACTTTTTTTTCATGTGTAGAGAAAACCTGTACGACATACCATTTGTGCATTAACCACCGCCGTTATTAATCTTAAACTACTAAACGCAAAGCCGACTCTAAAAACCAAAGGCACGCTTGAATGAGTAAATCCATAAAATATATACCCATTCCACAAAAAAATGTGGCACCGACCACAATAAGAGTATAAGTTTTTAATTCTTCAGGATTCGTCCAGTTAATACGTTTAAGCTCAGCTTTAATTTCGCTAACAAAGTCAGCTACTTGTATTTTTTTATTAGCCGCCACAGTTTCTTTATTTTTAGAGGCATTAAGGGTAGGCTGTTGTTTTTTCTTCGCTTCCATTAATTTTGCTTCGACTACCATATTTTACCTCCAACCTACTCTCATTGTGATTACTTCATTACGAGTGCGGAGGGATTCGAACCCCCGACCGGCGGCTTTGGAGACCGCTGCTCTACCAGCTGAGCTACACACCCTCATCATTAAGTTAAGTGTGTAGAAAATTGTAGGCTACCCACCTGTTTCTCTACACACTTACATTAACACTTACTTGATAATCTCTGATACTGTACCAGCACCGATAGTATGTCCGCCTTCACGAATAGCAAAACGCATACCTTTTTCCATGGCTACTGGAGCAATTAATTTAACAATAATCTCCACGTTATCACCAGGCATAACCATTTCTACGCCTGCTGGCAATTCAATAGTACCGGTTACGTCTGTCGTACGGAAGTAAAATTGAGGACGATAACCTGTAAAGAAAGGCTTCTTACGACCACCTTCTTCTTTAGTCAAGACATATACAGGCGCTTTGAATTCAGTATGAGGAGTGCAAGTACCGGGAGCTGCCAACACCATTCCGCGCTCGATATCAGTCTTTTCAAGACCACGAAGAAGAAGACCGACGTTTTCACCGGCACGTGCTTCATCCATCGACTTGTTGAACATCTCTACCCCTGTCGCTACAGTGTCACGTGTTTCACCTAACCCGACTAACTGCAACTTATCGTTTAATTTGACTATTCCTCGCTCCACACGGCCAGTAGCTACTGTACCACGTCCAGAAATTGAGAATACATCTTCAACAGGCATTAAGAAAGGCTTATCGATTTCTCGTGTGGGTGTAGGAATTTGCTGATCAACAGTGCGCATTAAAAGCTTAACTGCTTCCACATATTTTTCATCTCCCTCGAGAGCTTTTAAAGCAGATCCTCTAACAATAGGTACATCTTTATAGCCTTTGGATTCGAGTAACTCATGCAATTCTAATTCCACCAAGTCAAGCAACTCTTGATCGCTTTCACCTAGCATATCTACTTTGTTAAGGAACACTACGATCGCAGGAACTTGCATCTGACGAGCTAATAGGATGTGCTCGCGAGTTTGAGGCATAGCACCATCCGTGGCAGCTACCACAAGTATAGCACCATCCATTTGTGCCGCACCTGTAATCATGTTTTTTACATAATCAGCGTGACCGGGGCAGTCAACGTGTGCATAGTGGCGAGCATCAGTTTCATATTCCACGTGAGTGGAGTTGATAGTGATACCACGTGCTTTTTCTTCAGGTGTATTATCGATCGAAGCATAGTCTCTAAAAGTTGCTCCGCCTGCTTCAGCCAATACTTTTGTTATAGCGGCTGTTAAAGTTGTTTTGCCATGGTCGACGTGGCCAATAGTGCCCACGTTTACGTGAGGCTTATTACGTTGAAATGATTGTTTTGCCATTATATCCTCCGTTAAACTCCAGTAAGGACGTTAATATATTTATTTTTTCTTTTTTGCCCAGAAAAGGAATTGAACCTTCGACCGCTTGCTTACCATGCAAGTGCTCTACCACTGAGCTATCTGGGCAAGCAATTTTTGTCTGCAAACTCAAAAGCATAAAAGTTTAGCTTTTTTTATATAAAAGATCAACAATTATTAGGATCTTCCATATTCTTAACGTTGGCGGAAAATTATCCGAGCTTTCGTTAAATCATAAGGAGACATCTCTACAGTCACCACATCTCCTACCAAAACACGAATATTTTTCATTCGCATTTTTCCACATAGATGGGCTATAACCTTTAAGCCATTTTGTAAGGACACTCTAAAGGTCATATTTGGAAGCAGCTCTTCTACAGTGCCGTCCAATTTAATAGTATCTTCTTTTGCCATGCTATATTGGGGTTTATGTCTTTGAAGAAATAGAAACGATTTATTTAGTGTAGAATAAATTAACACAAATCTGTTAAATGTCAAGCATAAATGTTAAATCCATGAAAATTATTTTACTTTGGGGGAATATCGCTTAGCTAACCTCCTACTACTTTTTCTGCTATATTACACCACCCTTGCAAGGATGATTTTTATATTTATCTTAAAAAGGCGCAGCGTCTGCATTTTTTTTAAGAATTTTTGATTGTACTTCTCTTTGCTTACCCCTAAGAAACATACAAGCCAAAGAAAAATTTAATATGGCAAATAAACGATAGGAGAGCTATTATTTCCTCGGGATAATCAACCACTTAACGCAGGCTCTTTATTAAAAAGATAAAGAGCTGTAAATTAAAAATTTCATTTTTTGCAAACACTTACTAGTTGCAGTTTATTTAAGCGTGGTTAAGTTTGCTATTCCCTAAATATTTTTAGCTTTAAGATAAAGTAGATATTAGAGCTGTATACTGAATTTGATAGATTTCCTTATGTCACCCACCTTTGAAAGAAAACAAAATGAATTAAAAGCTCTTTTTGCAGCTTGCCCTAATGAAGAGTCTAAATACAAAAAGATCATGGAAATGGGGCGAACATTAACAAAGCTGGAAATGCATCTTAAGACCCCTGAGAATATCGTTAAAGGCTGCCAAAGTGTCATGTATTTACACTCTTTTTTAAAAGAGGGAAATGTCTATTTTAAAGTGGAGTCTGAAGCTTTAATTTCTGCCGGGCTAGCAGCTCTTCTTATTTATGTCTATAATGGAGAAACACCAGAATCTATTTTAACCTGTGCACCGACATTCTTAGAAGAGTTGGGTATTCGCGCTAGCTTAACACCTAGCCGTGCCAACGGCCTCTATAGTGTACATCTACGCATGAAGCAAGACGCCCTCAGATTATTAACAGCTAAGTAAATAGCTTATTGCCCGCCGATCTAAATATTAAATTTTCTTAAACTTAATCCTCTGCCCGCTTCGTACATGGCTTTTGCAATTTTACGGATGGGGCCAGTTTTAAGTTATCTATAAGAAGAAAAGCGTAAAAAATAAAATACCAGGCGCTTTTATAAGACAGGATAAAAAAAACCAAACTTTAGGCCACTTAAAGAAAAGTTTCCACCATTTTTTATTGGCTAGCAGCTAACTCCTTCATTAAGACGGATTTATTTCCTTACGCGTTTCAAATTCTAGCTTCCATTGACGCCCATCTGCTGATACACACCATAGCTCCAGTACACCCAATTCTGTCATCCGAGACTTTAACTTAACATTGATCACTTTTCCATCTCCTTCCATACGATCTAGGCATGCTTCTATGCTAGGTAACTCGGTCAGCTCCTGTTTCCAATTTTTAACTAGGGTTCCTACTGCAGGTTCTATACCATTCGACAATGTTTTAGTCGCATGGCTAAAAAAGCGAAAGGTAGCTGGCTGTCCTACTACGAGGGCAAATTCTTGCCCCGGTAAATCTTGTTCTGAGCCTTCCTCCATGCCAAAAGGTACTACACACACAGCTTTAAGAGACGGCGTAAGACCGGGCACTGCTAAGGTAGCCTCTTCTACGCCCACATAAAAGCTGCGACTTGTACCGCTTTTAATCCTTATGGCGTGCCCTCGACAAGCAAGTCCATAGCTAACAGCTCCATAGCTCACAGCGTAATCCAGATCGCCGTCTGCCAATACCTTTACCGTTTCTCTATGCATTTTTGTAGCCCAATAATTAAGTTGCTCTACTACTCTTTGGCAAAACGCTTCTGCTTTCATGGTTCCCCCGTTAAAGAGGACAGCGGTAGGCATTAGAAAATTATCCATGCTTGGGCTTTCACTTTCACCGGTCATAGACAAAAATTTAGCTAATTGGCAGGTTATACGCGCATCTTGCGCATAAGGCAAGCCAATCTGCTGCAAGCCTAAACGCTTTTCATGATGAGCACGTTCTTCGGGATTTACTATAGGCATAAAGCCTTGCAGAATTAATTCTTGGGCTTCAGGCAAGGTTATAGATGTTTTTAAAGAATTGGCTATTAATTTACGTCCTCTTCCCATAATAGTGATGTCCACTTGCTGAGAGGGTGCTAATGCAAACAGCTGTTCCTTTGCTTGTCGGCAAGCATGTGTTAAAGCTTTAAGTTGCCATTCATCAATAGAATGGCCTTGCTCTTCTAATTTAGATTTTGCAAGGTAAGCTAACGCTAGATCTATATTGTCTCCACCCAGTAATAAATGGGATCCTACGGCAATGCGTTTTAACCCTACCTCTCCCTCTTGATCAATTACGGAGATGACACTAAAATCGGTAGTTCCTCCCCCAATATCTACTACTAAAATATGATCTCCCACTTTAAGGATTTTACGCCAATCTTGGGCATGTCTATGTAGCCATGCATAGAAGGCTGCCTGAGGTTCTTCTAGAAGAATAATAGCGGGATATTCCGCTAAAGCTGCAGCTTCTTCGACAAGTTGGCGGGCTCGCGGGTCAAAAGAGGCAGGAACCGTAATTAAGACCTGCTGCTCTTTAAATGGAACTTGCGGCATATTTTTTTCCCATGCTAAGCGCATGTGCCGCAATAATTCCGAACAAGCCTGCAAGGGACTTATTTTCAAGCTCTCTTCATCAAAATCTGGAGGAAGAAGGGGGTCATGGGGATTAATGCTAGGATGACAAAGCCAGGATTTTGCTGACGAGATGAGCCGAGTAGGCAGCTCAGCTCCTCTATGACGAGCATACGATCCTACACATTTGTTAGAGCTAAAAAAATCTGCTAACTCTAGAGGAATTGCAGAAAGCTCCTCTGATAAGGGAAAGTATAAAAAAGAGGGAAGAGCCTTGCTCTCACCTAAGGTTGTAGCCTCCATGACCTGGGGAATAGAAAATTGATGAATAACGGGGTTATTATCATCAACTTGCGTATAAGCTAAAGTGCAATTAGTCGTTCCAAGATCAATACCGATAATATAATGGCTAGAAGAGACCATGATTAAAATACCTTATATACAATATAGAGAGAAAAAATATTTTTTTAATTATCCTTTAACTTCAATTTCTGCAGGACAAATAATTTCGGAGGCTTGTTCTGCCATTTTCATCGGCAAAGATCGTTTATGAGCTTTCCAGCCTTGGTGAACAATAGTTCCTATATAGGGAGGCTCTCCCCTAACTTGGCCTGATACTTTTATAGCTGCAGTATCATATCCTTTGGGTACTGTAATCATTGCTCCCTCTTTTTCTAGCATGATAGGACGTATGGTTACCAGTTCTTCCAAGTTCTTACTACATTCTTGATGAATTTGGCGTACAGCCGCGCCTACTTGAGCATCAGTAAAAGCATGAATATCCTCTTTTAAGAAATCAATAAGCCGCCCTGACTGCTGCAATAAAGCGAGCAAGCGCAAATGTGAATAGTCTTGCTTGGGGCTTTCTAAATTTTTCACCGAATCATCTAGAAAAGCCAAAGCCTTAGTGGGCTCCTTCCAAGCTTTAATAAATGCTTTTATAGCTAATAAAAAATTCATGGTAGTTTCTCCTAAATGTCGATTCTTTTTTCGATAAGTTCATAGGCTTCATACACGGAGGATAAATAGCCGGTATGTACAAAAATCTCAAGCAATAAACATAGAAGAAAAAATACAAATACTAGACTTAGCAGTAATTTTCCTCCAGGCACACGAAAATAAGCGGGATATCCTTTAGAATATCGGCCTATCCAAACCATTAAAACAGGAATAAAGCCATTTAAGATTGTATCTCCATAACCGCCCGAAGAATCTAGAGCGACTACAAACACTCTTTCAAATTGAGTAGCAAAAACAAGTGTAGGCACGATGATTAAGATGCCTAATATTACATTCCCTATTCCTATCTTTTTAATTTTTAATCCATCGGAAAGGAAATCAAATAGCCCTAAAGCAATCCCTAAAAAAGAAGTGACAACGGCAAAAAAAGCAAAAAAATGAGCAATACTTGCTACATACTTTCCGTGCACATGTTCATTTAAAAAAAGAGTGGCAGGCTTACCATCAATCAAGGCTTGAGCCAAGCCATGGGTCCCTTCTACGGGAACAATCCCCAACATCATACATTGCCATAAAGCATATACTATAAAGGTAATAGAAGTCCCTCCAATAATTGCTAAACGTAAGCTCTTTAAGTTCTTTTTTAAATAAGGAGTCAAACTTGGCACCATTGTTTGATAGCTAAAAGAGGCCAACATTAAAGGAATAGCTAATAGAAAACCTGTCCAATGACTATATTTCAAATAAGTAACTTGTACTTCGGGCATCCCTATGCTAATTAAGGCTACATAGGAAGCAAGCATTGCCATAAATAAAATTGCATTGACTCGGCCTACAATAGCACTCCCTAAATAGAGAACGAGCCCAAAAGTTAAGATATAAATCGTACACCCTAGCTCTTTAGTCAAGGGAAGATTGAAAACGCTGTCGAAAGCTATAGCTAATTGATGGCCTCCTGCTGCTGTATAGGCAACAAGCGAGGCATAACAAATAAAGAGATAAAGAATCCAGCTAATCCCACGTCCCATATTTCCTAAAAGACGGTGTGTCATGGTATCAACATGGACACCTTCTTCCATCCACAGGCTAACTTCCAATAAAAGTAGACCTGTAATTGTCATCATTATCCAACAGATAACCATGACCACTAAAGAAGGTATAAAGCCATTCACACCTGTGGCAACAGGTAAAGCAAGCATTCCTCCACCAATACAACAACCCGCTACAAGAAACATAGCTGACAAAACGGTTCCTTTAGAAGGAACGAGACTTTTTTCCACAACTCTCCTTAATAAATTTTAAAATTAGTGAGATGATCATAGATAATTTAGTGATAGTCATCAAGAGGAAACAGCTACAGAACTAATAGTAGGGTGCTATGCAATGCAGTTTATCTTTTGCCCTCTTAAAAGCTAGCCAAGCTCTCTACTTTTTTCCTTTCCAGGAAGATACTTTCAAGACATCAAAGAAGATTGAAGTAAAAAATTTTCTAAGCTTTTCAATAAAGCTTGTTATAATAGCGACATCCATCCAGCAACTCATCTATTTGTTCAAGGTCCTTGAAAGGCAGTCTATCCATCTTTAAGCTTTTGTTTCATTCAATCCCCTCTTTTATTAAAATAAAAAAGACTTAAAGAGTGAATATGCCAACCTTCTTATTAAAAATTCAAAACCTCTCTTTTTCTTTCGGAGAAAAAAAGATATTAAAAAATCTTTCGTTAGATATATCACCTAACGAAGTCATCTCTTTAGTAGGATGGTCAGGATCAGGGAAAACGACTCTCTTTAAACTCCTTGCAGGCCTATTACCGACTGAAAAAGGGGTGATTAGCATGGCCACAGGTTACCCTGCAGAATCCATTGCTTTTATGGCGCAAGAAGATCTGTTGCTTCCTTGGAGAACAATTCTAGAAAACTTACTCCTGCCTACAGAATTAGGGAAAAAGCCTTCTTCTAGCTTATCCCTCCAGCAAAAAGCATTAAGCTTGCTCTCAGAAATGGGCCTCCAAGAAAGTGCTAATCTATATCCTGAGCAACTTTCTGGAGGAATGCGCCAACGGGTTTCTCTCGCCCGTGCTCTTTTGCAACAACGCCCTCTCCTGCTGCTGGACGAGCCTTTTAACAAGCTAGATGTAGTACTTCGTGAGCAGATCTATGAACTATTACGTAAACTTAAAGAGAAATTGAATTGTACCATTTTAATGAATACCCATGACTTTCGTGATGCTATTTATCTGGCAGACCGTATTTTATTGCTGCATGATGGAATTATTTATAAGATATGGAAAATAGAAAATAACGTGCGGCATGATCCACTCCACTATGCAACCCTTTCAGAGGAAATCCGGCAGGCCCTCTTCAATTTGATAAATTAAGCTGATAAGTAGGATCTTCTAATTTTCCTCCCTTAAATGGCCTTGCTAGGTAAATAATCTAGCAGCTCGTTTGTTTAAGGCGCAGCCTTATGCTACTAAGTTAGCACCCCTAGCCCTTTAGGTATTCCAATTTTTTTATCTTATTCCTAAACAAAAACTTACGCTATAGTTCTGCTTACTGATAAGCCCTTTCCTAAAGAAAAAATTCCCTCCCAAGCTCTAAATAACTTTCCACGCACTATTTCTTTTTCTCCAGCCAGGTCTTGTCAGTTTTTAGGCTGCAGGTTCCTTCCCCTCGTGGAGGTACTAAGGGATTTATGCTTTGAATAGAGGATGGGTAGCAAGCTTATCTATCATAAGCTTTCTGCCTATAAGGAACTTTTAGGCGCTTTGGCAACTTAAAAGATCATCCAGTTCGTTATTAAATCATCCGCTTTATTGCTCTTTGTCAAATCCCTCAAAATAATCTTCTATGGATTTGGACACATGCTTAAGTAGATCTTCCTTCAAATTCTCCGCTTGTCTTTCTAAAACTAACAGATTTTGCATTCTCCTTCCTCATCAAGCTTCATCTTACAAAAATCAAAGGCTATATCTGTTAGGGAAGGGTATGGTTTAACTTCTTTACGTTCTTGCCCAAGCTTTTTAGTGCATCTACAGATGCATATCTAACTAGGATAGACGAATAGTAAGCAATCTTGAGTATTAGCCCGCATAGAATATGCCTCTGCTAACTTTATTAAGCATTATAGTTATCCAACTCTCTAATAGATAAAAAATCAAAAAAAGTAATATTTTATATAAAAATCAAACTAAAATAATATTTTCTTGTTTTAATTAATAGATCTATAGCTTATGGTTAGCTGCGGATAAATTTTTGAATTAAAGCTTGGAAAGCAAGGATAGCCTATAAACGCTTGGCTATAGCTTCTTGCTAAAAATAAAACATCAATATTTCCTAGGATTGATTAGATTGTTAAATAATGAAAGCTTTGCTATTAGCCTTATAAAACATTAAAGAAAGGGCTTAACCTCATGCAAGTTCCAAATCTCTCTCCCCATCCTCTATCAAAGATTTCACCTGAAATTCCCGTGTCTGCGCTTTCCCCCGAGCTCCACAAGAAGTTACAAAATCCTGAACTTTACGCTATGGTAGAGGGTACTCTATGTGGCCGGCTGGTTAAATTGCTTCTAGCACGCTGTAATACCACTTTAGAAAAGCATTTATATGTATACAAAGCTAAAGGAGTTGTGCTCTCAGAAAGCTTACAGATTATATTGGGAATAGCCCAAGCCACAGATAATCAAGAAGCTCTTGATATACTTTATAAGTATAATCCTAACTTAGATTCCATCTGCTCTATTAAACTTATAGCTCATCGATTTAGCATTGTCGGTAAAAGCCAAATAAATGGGCAGTCTTTTGAGTTAGAAGGTTCTGATCATCGCATTACCTTTCAAGCTCTTTATAATTCGCTTAAACAGCATCTAGATCTTCCTGAGCAAGAGATGATTCTTCCGATTATTGAAATGATCTTAAAAGTTGAAAAAGATCCCACTATAATGCCAGAAATTCTTTTAGAAGCCTATCATCAAGGCAAAACAATTTTATTGCCTTTGGTATTTAAGTTAATGACAGCCTGTCACATTTATGGTTTTCTCATTAAAGGCAACCGGCTAATCAAGCTTAATAAAGGACTTCATGCAGACCTACCTACTGGGCTACATGTTTATAGAATAGCTGATCCTTCTAAGATTAATATTGAATACATTCATAGGTTACTGAACACGAACGTATTAAGAACATATTTTGAAAAAGGTGTGGATAAAGAACTGGGTCTTATTCACGACCATTATATCCCTACTACCCTTCAAAAAGGAGGATTCTGTTCTTGGTCTTTAGCCAAAATGGCTTTACGCGGAAGCTTTATTTTAGAAGGGATAGAGAATGAAGAAATAAAATATAAAAAATGGAGTCAAGCCGATCGTTTTGCCACACTCATCGATTATCTAAAGCAAGAAAATATAGATCCCCACTTAATCGCTTCGATGTGGTGTAGAACTAAAGACCAAAAAATTAAAGAAGCTTTGGAAGATAGATTAACAACTACGCATATAGCTAATGAAAAATCCACATCTCTTCATTTAGCAGCAGAAAGCAATAACTTTCCAGTGGTAGAAAAGTTATTGATGGAGGGAGTAAATATCAATGAAGAAGACTCTGAAGGCTGGACACCCTTAATTGCCGCGGCTTGCCAGGGTCATGTTGAAATGGTGGAATACCTATTGGAAAGAGGAGCCCACGTTAATAAAACGGGTAAAACAGGCCTTAGTGCCTATTGCCACCTATTGTCTCAGATAGGTGAATGCTCTAAAAATCCCAAAATGGAAAGCCGTATCAATAAGGTTGAAAAGGTTTTAATAGAGAAAGGAATTGATACAGATCTTTCCAATGGTTTTAAATGGATGTTCCGACGCCATGCAGAAAGGTTTTAAAACTTTTACTTTTGCATTCTCTGCAGCCTTTCTACCACCACCTCAATCTTTGGCCTTGCTGATGGGGCGGGGTCACACATTTCTATGATAAGTCTTTCCAAATCACTCTTCGCTTTTTGTTTTAGTTTTTCTAAGTCTTCTTTATAACCTGCCTCCGTTAAGTAGAAGGTAAGTGGAATAGGGTCCCTACCCACCTTCCAGGGAGCAGATCCATGGCTGATGAACATTTCTAGCAAACTGACCCCTAGCGCATAGACATCTGCAGGTCTAGCATCCTTAACATGCTCTTCCTCTGAATATTCTGGTGGGATATAACCTGGCGTGCCTAAGGAAACTTCTCTCTTGCTGGCGTCGCTATTCTTATGGACAGTATCAAAATCCCCTACAGCAGCCTCTACTGCTTTGGGATTGGAGGGATCCCATTGCAAGAAGATGTTTTCAGGCTTAAGATCCCGATGAACCCATCCTTTCTCATGCATTATTTGAATTCCTTGTGCAAGTTGAAGGGCTATTTTAGCATGCAGTTGCTTGTGAAGCTGATTGCTTTTAATAAAAGAGAACACCTTTTCACCAGAAAAGGGGTAATACTTAGATATAAAAGCCTCCTTGCGTCCCCCTGCTTTTTGGGCACTCCAGATAGAAACAGGTTTTTTAGGCATTGATTTCCATGCCACATGTTCCATTTGACAAATGTGCGGTTGGCCTTTTACATCCTCTATAAATTGGATTATATTTACTCTCTCTACCTCATCAAGAGGCTCGAATAAGACCCCTCTGACTTTGATTTCTTTAGTGTCTATATCTTGCATTAACTTAGCTCTTTTATATCCCCCTTTACCCAGTAAACCTGCTTTTAATTCATTTCCAATGCGCATCCATTCTTCTTTTTTCAGGTGAACTGCAATCTTCCCGTCAGGGTAAACAGTATATGAGTGCGTCAATCCTGCTCCTTTAGCACTAATTTTCGTAATTAAATCCCTGGGGCTTTTCTTTAGAATTTCCTTCAAACTAACAATATCTTGTTCAATAGCCTTAAAGTCAAATCGCTTTGATTCCTCGCCCATCATTTTTAATGGCTGGCTAATTTGCCCTTCTACTGTAGCAAGCTCTGTAGGGTGATTAGATTCTACGTCTGCATCTAACGCTAGGGTTTCTAATATTTTATCTAATTCCTCACTAAGCTGCTCTGAATCACTTTGGGATAAGTTTGTTTCTAATAGAAACGGATTTGTTTGGGATTCCTCTACTCTTGAAGCAATCTCTTGGTGCCTATTAATCTTTTCCTCAAGGTTATTAATCTGTAAATAGAGATCATCTTGCTCTGGCGATAATTTGAAATTTCCTTCGCTTAGTATCTTTTCAAGATCGCTAAGTTCCTCTCTAATTGCATTTAAATCTTCTAAGCTTGGCTCTTCATCTAGCTTTTGATTTAAACGATACAACTCCTCCTCAATCTCACTAAGAGCGGCTGCTTCCTTGGTAAGGTCTACATTTACTATAGATTTTTCAGCTACAGCTTCTGTTTCCTTCTCTTTACCTTTCATCTTTCTTTTTATTTCTCTTTCTTCAGGTGTCATAAAGGCTAGAGGAATGGCTATCTTTCCTGGGGCAGCTTTACTGGCTTGGGATGGTTGCTCTTTATGGTTTTTTTCAAAAACTCTTCTCAATTTTTCAACATTTACGGGCTTTGCACGCCCTTTGGCCTCCTCGTTTGCTGAAGTAATTTCTTTCGACGGAGGCTTTTCTTCGAGCTGTTGAGGCTTATTTGATTTCTGTTCTGGCTTTGTCCTTTTAAGAAGACCTCTTTCGGAAGGCCTGTTTAAGAAATAATCGATCTTCGCCAGGATTTCTTTAGCTTTTTCGCTTACCTTTACTTGCCCCGGCATCTTTCTCTCCCTGGATACTTGCTCTCTAGTAGTAGCAGGTTGAGATGCTTTTTCTTCCCAAAAATTTAAAACTTTACCATAGTCATTATTCATAACTATCCTTTACTAATTGTTAATAAAAAACAACTTTACCAATAATTTAATTATAAATTATAAATTTAATTATTAAAATAATTTGTTTGTTAAAATTAAAATCAAACAATCATAAGTTATTAAAATTCAGCAGAATCAACTGTATGTATTATAATAAAAAAAATAATAAGCATTATTTAACAAAAAAAATTTATTAATTTTTTAAAAAATCTAACGCTATCTAATTAATTTATTTACAAAAAAAACATTTTTAAATATTTATTCATGAGACAATTTAATTTAAAAAACATAGTTATCTAAATTAAATAACTTTTATTTACGCGCAGCAACTGGCAATTAGTCTTCTGGAAAAAGAGGATTATTAAACTAAAAGGGCAACTTAAACAGAATTTCAGAAAGGATGCGAAATAACCAATGATCCAAAAATGCTAGCTGAATATGCTAAGCTAAGTGGTTGCTAGGCGATCAAAGAAGGCTTTACTTGCAAAGAAGTGAGCAAGCAAGAAGCGCATAACTGCCATAAAGATTTAGCTAAAATAGGATTAGCTTTTAAAATGGTAAAAAGAGACCTGGAAATACAGCAATCTACTTTCCTAAGGAGCTGAAACAAAAAGCGAGGAGTGATTTAGAAGAGCTCATCATAGGAATGTGCAACCCGACCGCGGAGCAAGACCAACGATTGATGAAGTGGTAGAAAGACTGCAGAGCATGTAAAAGCAAAATTTTTAAAATCCTTTCGCATGGCGTTGGGCCATCCATCTAAAACCATTGGAAAGGTCGGTGTCAATTCCTTTCTCTATTAATAATTGCTTAACTTTTTTAATACGTTTTTCCATGTTAGGATTTTTAGAGCATTTACCTTGTCGAGATAATAGATGACAATAAGCGTTAAGGCCTGTTTTACCCGTTTTATTAACGTAGGCTCCTCTTTCCAACAGGTATTCCACCATTTCAGCATGACCTTGGCATGCTGCGGCAATTAAGGGTGTCCAGCCTTCAGCGTCTTCGCTATTGATATTTTCTCCATTCATCAATAGCTTTTCTACCACTGAAAAGTTATTGCTTTCTGCTGCTAAATGAAGAGATGTGGATTTTTCATTGGCTATATGCGTGGTTGTTAATCTATCTTCCAAAACTTCTTTAATTTTCTGGTCTTTAGTTCTGCACCATAGAGAAGCAATTAAGTGGGGATCTACATTTTCTTGCTTTAGATAATCGATGAGTGTGGCAAAACGATCGGCTTGACTCCATTTTTTATATTTTATTTTTTCATTTTCTATCCCTTCTAAAATAAATCCTCCGCGTAAAGCTAGTTTGGCTACAGACCAAGAACAGAACCCTCCTTTTTGAAGGGTAGTAGGAATATAGTGGTCGTGAATAAGGCCAAGCTCTTTATCCACACCTTTTTCAAAATAAGTTATTAATGCATTCGTGTTCAATAATCTATGAATGTATTCAATATTAATCTTAGAAGGATCAGGTATTTTATAAACATGTAGGCCAGTGGGTAGGTCTTCATGAAGTCCTTTATTAAGCTTGACTAGACGGTTGCCTTTAATGAGAAAACCATAAATGTGGCCGGCTCTAGATAAACTAAATAGCAAAGGTAAAAAAATTGTTTTACCTTGATGATAGGCGTCTAAAAGAATTTGATCCTTTGTATAAGGATTTTTTTCAACTTTTAGGATCATTTCAATAATAGGAAGGATTACCTCCTGCTCAGTAACATCTAGATGCTGTTTAAGGGAAGCATAAAGAGCGTGAAAAGTAATGCGGTGATCAAAACCTTCTAAGTCAAAAGACTGCCCATTTATTTGGCTTTTACCGACAATACCAAATCGATGAGCCATAAGTTTAATATGGCAGATGGAAGCTAAGTTAGGATTATACTTATAAAGTATATCAAGGGCTTCTTGATTATCTGTGGCTTGGGCTATTCCCCATACGGTTTCTAGCCTTTTTGAGAGTACAATTCCTTTAGCTTTGTATGCATATAAATGCTTTTCTAAAATGGTATTACTGCGTGCTAGAAGCAATTTAATCAGCCGGCCACATAGAGTACCCTGGACCATGTCGTAAAGTTCAGGATTTTGTAACATCTTGTGGACCTCGGGGGAAATCTCAGACACAGGAATTTCAGGTGAAATCTTTGATAGAGGAGCGGGGGAGAGATTTTGAACTTGCATAAGGTTAAACCTTTCTTTAATGTTTTATAAAGCTAATAGCAAAGCTTTCATTATTTAACAATCTAATCAATCTAGCTAATCAATCCTAGGAAATATTAATGATTTATTATTAGCAAGTAACTATAGGCAAGCGTTTATAGGCTATCCTTGCTTTTCAAGCTTTAATTGTAAGCGGTCACGGGGATTATCAATTATTTTTTGATAAGTAAAACAATTTCTAGAGTTCATATTTACTTAATCATATAATGGTAAAAAGAGACCTGGAAATACAGCAATCTACTTTCCTAAGGAGCTGAAACAAAAAGCGGAGGTGGATTTAGAAAGGCTCATCATAGAAATGTGCAACTCCTGCCCCAAGAACAAGGCCAACGATTAATGAAGTGGTAGAAAAACTGCAGAGCATATAAAAGCAAAATTTTTAAAACCTTTCTGCATGGCGCCGTGCCATCCATCTAAAACCATTGGAAAGATCTGTATCAATTCCTTTCTCTATTAAAACCTTTTCAACCTTATTGATACGGCTTTCCATTTTAGGATTTTTAGAGCATTCACCTATCTGAAACAATAGGTGGCAATAGGCACTAAGGCCTGTTTTACCCGTTTTATTAACGTGGGCTCCTCTTTCCAATAGGTATTCCACCATTTCCACATGACCCTGGCAAGCCGCGGCAATTAAGGGTGTCCAGCCTTCATCATCTTCGCTATGGATATTTTCTCCATCCATCAATAGCTTTTCTACCACCGAAAAGTTATTGCTTTCTGCTGCTAAATGAAGAGAGGTGGATTTTTCATTAGCTATATGCGTAGTTGTTAATCTATCTTCCAAAGCTTCTTTAATTTTTTGGTCTTTAGTTCTACACCACATCGAAGCGATTAAGTGGGGATCTATATTTTCTTGCTTTAGATAATCAATGACTGTGGCAAAACGATCGGCGTGACTCCATTTTTTATATTTTATTTTTTCATTTTCAATCCCCTCCAAAATAAATCCTCCGCGTAAAGCCATTTTGGCTAAAGACCAAGAACAAAATCCTCCTCTTTGAAGGGTAGTAGGGATATAATGGTCGTGAATAAGGCCAGGTTCTTTATCCACACCTTTTTCAAAATATGTCCTTAATACATTCGTGTTCAATAATCTATGAATGTATTCAATATTAATCTTAGAAGGATCGCCTATTATATAAACATGTAAGCCTGTTGGTAGGTCTGCGTGAAGTCCTTTATTAAGCTTGATTAGCCGGTTGCCTTTAATGAGGAAACCATAAATGTGACAGGCTCTAGATAAACTAAATAGCAAAGGCAAAAAAATTGTTTTGCCTTGGTGATAGGCATCTAAAAGGATTTGATCCTTTGTATGAGGATCTTTTTCAACTTTTAAGGTCATTTCAATAATAGGAAGAATCATCTCTTGCTCAGGAAGGTCGAGATGCTGTTTAAGCGAAGTATGAAGAGCTTGAAAGGTAATGCGATGATCAGAACCTTCTAACTCAAAAGACTGCCCATTTATTTGGCTTTTACCGACAATACCAAATCGATGAGCCATAAGCTTAATATGGCAGATGGAAGCTAAGTTAGGATTATACTTATAAAGTATATCAAGGGCTTCTTGATTATCTGTGGCTTGGGCTATTCCCCATACGGTTTCTAGCCTTTTTGAGAGTACAATTCCTTTAGCTTTGTATGCATATAAATGCTTTTCTAAAGTGGTATTACTGCGTGCTAGAAGCAATTTAATCAGCCGGCCACATAGAGTACCCTGGACCATGTCGTAAAGTTCAGGATTTTGTAACATCTTGTGGATCTCGGGGGAAATCTCAGATAGGGGAATTTCAGGTGAAATCTTTGATAGAGGATGGGGAGAGAGATTTGGAACTTGCATGAGGTTAAGCCCTTTCTTTAATGTTTTATAAGGCTAATAGCAAAGCTTGCATTATTTAACAATCTAATCAATCCTAAGAAATATTAATGATTTATTGCTAGCAAGTAGCTATAGCCAAGCGTTTATAGGCTATCCTTGCTTTCCAAGCTTTAATTCAAAAAATTATCCGCGGCTAACTATAAGCCCTATATTTATTAATTAAAATAAGAAAATATGTTTTTTAGTTTGATTTTCCTATAAAACTTCATTTTTCTAATTCCTTACCTAGTAGAGAATCCAACCTTGTTGTGTAAATGATCTATTATTTTGTTTGGTTAAATTATAGGTGTTATATCAAGCTTTACCCCCTTTAAGTTAATGCCTAATGTCTTTTAAGGATTTTAAGCTTCTCTATCCTTTTCATAGCTAAAAGTCTTAACCTAGAGCCCCGCTCGCTGAAAAGCTAGCTTCATAGAACGCCAACCTCTACCAAAGTCTTTCTTAAAACGAGACATTACCGTTTCGGTAAGCATCTTCTATATACTCCTAAAGCTTCTTCCCAAGCTGCCTGGCATGATCCTCTTGCCAAAGCGTGGAATGGCTTTCAAAGCACTCCTTTTTTTCTCGCTCTTGCCCATCTCGTAGCTTAGCCTTCCTCTTCACGAGAGAAATTATAAAAGGCTTATACCTCGACTATAAATTGAGCAGCAGAAAGCTTATTTATCATAAACACCATCTCCATAAGCAGCCTTTACATTCTTTGTTAGCTCAATAATCATAGGATTAGCCACCGAATCACTCAACTTACGTGCAGAGGTGTTGGAAAATTATTCGGTAGACCTACTATTTTTGAAAATAGAATAAAGAAATGGGACCAAATCATCTAGGGCATTTATAACGATTATTTTAATCAACTGAAACGCATAAGCGACAGCTACGTCACGATCCAATCTTTTAGATGGTTCGGCTACCCGCTTTCTTAATAACGACCTTCTGAAAATCAAAAGACCTATAGCAAGTTGTTATAAAGCAAGTGCGCTATCTAAAACAAGCCAAAGAGGGAACATTGATTATCGTTAATAAGTACAGAAGTAAAGCTCTATATAAATGAAAGCCTTATTATCGAAAAGCAAATGGCAGGTATTAGTTCATCTTCAAGCCCTATTGGCTATGAGGACCATCCTTTTCCGATAGGATGGGAAGGAGTCGAAAGAGGCATGCATTCTTAAGATCTGAAAATCAAAGAAGAAGAAAAGGTAGCCTTTGCTCCCTAAAAATCAACGGACTAGGACACTTATTTAACAAGTAGCTACCCATCAAGTGAAGCTTAAGTAAGTATTAGCTGATAATCGGTTGGGCACTAAAGATAAGATGGAATTTAAAATAGCTTGTAATGATGAAAGTTTGCTAAAGTAATAAATAAAACAAGGAGGTAAAACATGAAAAAAATATTAGCGTCTCTATCTATATTTTTAAATTGCTCACTGCTAACTGCGGCTCCTAGTCCTACTAGGCATGAAAATTTCCACTCCTCTCAGACCAGGTACAACAGGCCTGCTTCATCGATCGTCTACTTAAACGCCGATAATTTTCAACAAATTCTTAGTAATCCTTTACCTATCATTCTAGATGTTTACACCGATTGGTGCGGTCCTTGTAAGCAACTAGCTCCTATTTTTGAGGAATTAAACAAGGAATTAGGTAACCGTTATCTATTTGTTAAGCTCAATGCTGATCAGCAAAAAAATTTATCCGATCATTTCAATATTCAAGCTCTTCCTACCCTTATTTTTATCAGGGACGGCAAAGAGCTCGGTCGATCTTCTGGATTTGTGAATAAAAGCCAACTAGCTTCAATGATCAAAAGCTATTTTGGTCATTAAAATAGCTCATAGGTTCTCCGGTGATTCCTTTTATTAGGAAGGTCGGAGAACTTAAAAAAAAGCTTTTAAATAAACAAAACTTCGCTTTTAGATAAATGAGCTGGAGAAGTATCAAAAAGAAAAGCTCAACTGAAGGCTCCCTACTAAAAATTCATTTTACAATTCTTCCATCCATCTTTTTAGATAAGCACACTCTTGCCTTGAAATCTGCTGAGATTCTGCCAAGAGCGGAACTGTCTTTAACCAAGCCTGTTTTTCCCACCTAATGGTCGCAGCGCTCTTTTCAGAGTGACAATGAGCATAAAGTTCAAAAGCTTCTTCAGGATAAGCTTTACAGTAATCAATGCTTTCTTGCATAGCTAGCTTAAAAGCCTCTAACCTGTTAAAATCATGTCTACTGATAAAAATCAATTCGCTGTAAACAGGGTGACCTAATTGCGTTACTTTAAAACAAGAGTTCTTTATATTTAATGCCTCTAGATGTTCACCTTCAATATTCCAAAAAGCTCCATAAATGACATCGACATGCCGATTGGCTAAGAGGGTGACAAGATCGAAATTTACATTGATAATTTTCTTGGGAAGTAGATCATTAGCATGCAATAAGCGCTGTAATACTTTTAGATTGTTACCCCCTAAGCTATAACCTATGATTTTGCCGGACAAATCCTTAGGGGAGCTTATTCCCTCTCCTTGGCGGAAAATAAAGCTATTCAATGGTTGGCCCACTAAAACGCCTGCTAATTTCAAACCAGCACCTTTTTGCTGGGCCTGAATAAGATCAGGTAGATAGTAGAGGGCTAAATCTGCTTTTCCTGCTATCACATAAGGTACGCTATCCGCAGGATCATTAAGTTCTATTATCTGCAATTGAATGCCATGTTTAGCAAAAATTTTTCTTTGTATGCCTGCATAAATAGGCACATGATTGCTATTGGGAAACCAATCTAGTAATAAACGTAGTACCTGCTTTTCTGGCAATGCAGTTTGCATGGGAGAAGGAAAAACTCCTATCATCCATACGAGAGCTAAAAATAAGCCTATTACCCATCCTTTCATCGTTTGATGTCTTTTATAGCGATATTCTGTGTAGGCAATGATACTATAAAACCAGAGGCTAACCATAATCAGGCAAAGAAGAGCTCCGAAAGTGATTTCAAGCTCTGTAGCTCTTCGGCTTTTTAGCATTAATACTCCTAAGCCAGATTGTGCACCAGCCCATTCTCCTGCTATAGCGCCAATTCCCGCGCCTGCAGCTGCAATCCGAAATCCTGCAAAAATATGGGGCAAGGAATAAGGTAGCTGTAATTTGGTAAACGTTTGCCATCTTGTAGCCTGATTGATGTAAAAGTAATCAAGTAAATCCTGAGGGGTGCTCATTAAACCCTGATAGATATTGAGGGTAAGAGGAAAAAAAATCATCAGGGCAGTGGGTAAGATAATAGCCATATCTGACCACCCAAACCATACGATCATAATAGGGGCTAAAGTAAACATAGGAATTGATTGAAGCACGACAAAGAAGGGCTGCAGGACTGTCCTAGCAGATTTATAAAGATACATGATCCAGGCTAAAGGAAAAGCAATGACTGAAGCCAACAAAAAGCCACCCGCCATTTCTCGCAAGGTGACCTTACTATTCCTCATAAGAAGATCTGAACTTTGCCACATCTGCACTACAATCGAAGAAAAGGGAGGTAGAACGAATTGATACTGAATAAAATAGTGGCTTGTTAACTCCCACAAACAACAGAGGATGATTAGCGACAGTCCTGCCACAAGAAAATTCTTTTTCATAAATTTTGCTAATAAAAGGGCAAAAGTCCTTTTTATTGCCCTATAAGCATGCTTAGCTTTTTTATGGAAACTTATTGCTACCTTCAACTGCATATCATAGTTTAGAATTTTTAATGATATAAACACATAATAAGTCCTGCGGCCGCAATTACCCTTAGCGAGGGATAAGAATCTTGTAAGCAATGGAGAAGGAAGGGTATTGATTGTGACGAAGATATATGCATCATACCTTCTAAAATACGCTCTTTCATTTCTCTATCAGCTTCAGGAAAAGCTTGTAATAAAGTTTCCAAAGCTTTCTCGCTTCTCCCCCATCTTGCCATTATTAAAGCAGCTTGCACCCGCACTTGTACTTCCTCATCATTCAAAAGCTCTTGCACTAGATCTATGGCCGTATGATCGCCTTCTGAGAGCAAGGTTACTGAAGCCAGAGCAGTAATCCCCCATGTTTTTTCTTTCAAAAAAGATTTAATAGCTTGCTGGGCTTGCGAATCTCGCATGATAGCCAAAACATTTAGAATTTCAAGGCGTGTCATTTGATCTATAATAGCAGGAGAAACATCAGGGTCATCGAAATGCCTTAGCCGATTAGGCACAAGAGCACGCACATGATTTTTTTCATCCCATGACCATTTTTCTTTAAGATGAGTAAGCCCCTGGCATAAAGCCTGGCATGCTTTTCGAATTTCTACACGCTGGCTAATTAAACCCAAAGCTAAGTTTATGCTTACATAAGGATCGGCAGATTTATTAAATTGCTCTTCAATCAAAGGGAAGGCATATTTTCCACAAGCTGCAAGGTTTGCCGCTGCTATAATACGCACATCTCTCTTAGGGCTTTCTAACCATTTAATAAAAGCTTCAGGGCCTTTTAGAGAACCATTTAACGTCAATAGCCAAGCGGCTTTTATGCTAACTAGGGGGTCAATATCTTCCAATTTCTTTTCCACTAAAAGCCATAATGATTCTCCTTTAACTTCTTGAATGCGTAGATAACCTATCACCCACAAGGCCGCCTGGCGCACTTCGGCATGAGAATCATGGATTAAAGGTATAATTAAATCGATAGCATCTTTCATATCGCCATGGGCGATCACCTCGCAGGCTAGCAAGCGCAGAGCCGCACGTTTATCTTTTGCTAAACGCGAAACATCTTCTCGGGTAGCCACGCCCCATAAATTGACTAGAGATTCAATAACCACTCTGGTTTCTTCCGCCGTGGTGGTAGTTTTTTGTAATAGATCCAGCAATTCTTGCTTGGCTTCTTTTACTTTCATTAAACCGAGCGAACGAATGACTTGCAGTCTTACATTCCAGACTGTTTCTTCACGGAATAAGCGAAGCATTTCCTCTTTAATCTCTTGATCACGGTAATGCGCACTCATTTGAGCAGAAGCACTCCTTAGAGCTGAATTTTTATCTTTCAGCCCTTTTAATAGAATTTTAACACCTTTTGCATCCTGAGAAAAAAAAGCAGAGAGGATGGCCATAAATCGAATGGTAGGTAAAGAAGAGAAAGTAGCATGTTCGATCACCCCCCATGCTAAAGTTTCTATTAAAGCCCGATTATCTTTCTCCTCAGGGAAAATTTCTATGTAATTTTTCCATGTAGCCAACATCTCTTTTTCATCGCCCTGCTTAGCAAGAGCTTTAATATAGACTGCCCATAATGTTTTACTGTGAGGAAATAAATAAAGACCTTCTTTAGCTTCTTGACTAGCCGATCCAAAGTCTTGAATGCGTAGATGGGCATGAGCCGCTTGGACATATGTTTCTTCATTTCCATAGCCAGCTGCTGAGCAAAGGAAAGCAAGGCTACACCCTATCCAAAAAATTATCTCTCGCATAAACAAAATTTAACTACTTATTATATAATTTAATTAGAAAATCATGTTTGCAAACATTAAGTTGAACATTCCTTGAACATTCTCTGTAAGCGTTAAAAAGCAATTGTTATGTAGCCTCAAGGCTTGCTTTATAGCAGTCACTTTTCGCTTTAGCGCTTAAAAAGCTGTGCATGAAGGGCATAAGGTTTAAGAATTATCACTCCACCTATCATTTTTTTATAATAGCAAAGAAATCCTTTAAGGATGGGCAAAATATCCTGAGGAGTTTCTATGAATATAAAACGAACTACTCTATTTAAAAACCACTTTTCCTTTCAATAAAATAGCTTTTAAGCAAGAAACTAGGGTTTTGAACATAAATCTTACATTTTCTATTAATAAAATTTTAATTTCCCTCAAAGGATAAAACTGCAGGAGTAGAATGCAGCTTCAGCATCGATGGGCTATTCAAACTCTTAGAGGATAAAATTTATATTCTGCCCGCAGCTCTGCCGAGTCATACCTTTCAAAGAAACTGCGTCTACATAACCAAAAAAGAAATTAGCCTTTTTCCAGGCTGATCTTACTCGTAAAAACAAGCTTTTTACTAAGTATATGATTACATAAAGAGCTGCTCGAAAGCGTATAAGCTAAAAGCTTCATCTATTTATTCGTTTTAAAACATTTTTCATGGAATAAATGAATTAATTCTATCCTAACGTTTCTAACTTACGTCCTCCTATCAAATGAAAATGTAAGTGAAAAACCGTTTGTCCTGCTAAAGACCCATTATTAGTTAATAACCGATAACCCTCAGTCAGATGGTGTGTTTTTGCTAACAGCTGAGCTACTTGTACAATCTCACTAATTAAAGGCAAATCTTCTACTTGGACGGATTGAAGATCAGCAATTTCCTTTTTTGGAATAATTAAAATATGTACGGGTGCGACAGGATGAATATCTTTAAAAGCCAGAATGCGTTCATTCTCAAATACTTTGTCTACCGCAATTTTACCTGCTATGATTTGTGCAAAAACATTGGCTGTCATAATTTTATTGTCTACTTTTTAAGTACATAATTTAAAGCTTTTAAAGCATCGTTGTAAGTTTCCCACACAGAGATAAACCTTCCTTTGTGACAAAAAATGGCTCCTTTTATCCCGCTCACCTCTTTTAACTCCTCTTCTAAGAGCCCGGCCCATTCGCTAGGGAGAGGAGAGCGTACCTTCATTTTATCTTCATAGGTAGGAGGAATGCCTCGCAATTTCCAATGCGGTCCTGCTGGCATAATTACAAATTTTGCAGGATGATTAGCTCCTCCTAATTCAAAAAATAATTCCAACCAAGGAATATTCTTCTCAAACATTAGACAATCGTCTTGCTTCTCCATGGCTCTCGAGACAATTTCCCGGCAGGAGAGAATATAGTTAAATCGATTAAGTATACGATTAAGATATTGATAAGCAAAATCTAGTGCATCAAAAAAAGCTTTATCTTGTGTGGCATCATCGGCATCCTGCTTAATAGGGGTAAAGCTAGAAATAATGTTAGAATAAGTACACAGGCCATAAATTTGAGGATCCCTACCATTATCATGAGCATCCACTCCCAAAATTAGATTTGCATTAAAGCAATCATACTCTTTAGGGGTAATGATATGTTGGTCTTTAAGATAAAGAAGAACCATTCCTGCGCTACTCATGGCTCCTTGATAATCTGCTTGATGATGGTCAAACAACTTATTTTCAGGATCATAGCATCCGCCCACATCACATACATATTCACATTTACTTAAAAGCTGAGGATCCCGTGTGCGTATAATTTGCTCACGGTCGATTAAATTATAGAGAAGTAAAAGGGCACAAGCAGTCACCTCATCGGCATGAAAAGTTCCGCTATGGGTTCCTACACTTCTGGGAAGCTTTTGATTATTCATAAATTAAATTTGCTATCTTGATCTGGTGTAAGGAAAAAATTATGTCACAAGCAAAATTTTTATTAAAACAAAATCCAAGAGCTTGTTTAAACTTTAGCTCAAATAAATTAGCCGTAATTTTTTTCGCGCTATTTTAAAAGGCAAGATAACTTATAAACAAAACTATTCTCTCGTAAGCGGTCACGGGATATAAAAGGTTTTTTAGATAACAGAAGGCATGGGTTGCTTGGTACGAGCGGCATATATAGCGTCTGCTAGAAAATCTAGAAT